>JAFGFK010000220.1 GCA_016931135.1 Candidatus Sumerlaeota bacterium
AAGGAAATGCTGGGAGGCATGGGAATCAATGCCATAGAGAGTTTAAGGGGAAACCGGGAGCATTTGAGAGGACTTGGACTCTCCGATCGGGAACTGAAGATTCTGGGTATAAAAGCAGCGGGAGAATAAAAGTTCATGGGTCATATCAAGGCAAGGGAAAATTATTGTCTGGGATGCAAGCTGTGCGAGATACACTGTCTCGTCGCCCACTCCAGATCGAAGAAAATCCTCAAGTGTTTCACCAATGAAAAAGATGAGATTACATCGAGGATCCTTGTGGAAGACACCGGCCACATATCCTTTGCCGTTCAATGCAGACATTGTACAGAGGCGCCCTGTATTGAATCCTGCATATCCGGCGCCATGCATTATGAACAGAAGACAGGCGCTGTCTTATGCGATACGAACCGCTGCGTCGGTTGTTTGATGTGCGTGATGGTATGTCCGGCGGGAGCGGTGTTGAGAAGCCGGAAAGGAACCGTGGTTTCCAAGTGTGATTTATGCCTGGAAAGCGGGATTCCGGCATGCGTCGAAAATTGTCCGAATGAGGCGCTTTACTATGAAGAAGATTGAAACCAAATATCTCATTCTCGGCAATTCCACTGCAGCCATTTCCTGTGTGGAATCTATCCGGAGTCTGGATAAAGAGGGGAGCGTCTCTATGGTCGCGGCGGAAAAGGAACGCGCCTATTCCAAACCCCTGATCAGCTATCTACTTTGCGGATCGATCACCCCGAAACAGATGTACTATCGCCCTCGTGATTTTTACGAAAACAACCGCATCAATGCCCTTCTCGGTTCCGAGGCGATGAAAATCGACGCCGCCCATTACATGGTAACGACTGCGACAGGGGAGGAGATAACCTTTGAAAGGCTTCTCATCGCAACGGGAGGACGCCCAATTCTGCCGGATATCCCCGGAATAAGGAGTGAAGGAGTCTTTACTTTTTTCACATGGAAAGACGCGGAAAACGTCAGGAAATTCATACAAAGGCGGAAAGTCAATCATGCCGTCGTTGTAGGAGGGGGATTGATCGGAGTCAAAACCCTCGAGGCGCTTTTAAAACTGGGCGTCAAGACGGATGTGGTGGAGAAAGCGCCCCGGATTCTTGCAACCATTCTGGATGATGAGGCTGGAAGGATCGTTGATAAAAGGCTCGCGGATGATGGAGTGGAAATCCATTGTGGAACGACAGTCAGCAAAATCCTTGCCGTGGATGATCTGACATACGGAGTACGTCTCGATAACAATCGGGAGATCGAATGTGAAATGGTTGTTTTTGCCATAGGGGTCAGACCTGATACAAGGCTTGCGGAAGAAGCCGGAATTAAAACCGGCAAGGGGATCATTGTAAGTAACAGGATGGAGACCAGCTTCCCCGGCATCTACGCAGCGGGCGATGTGACCCAATCTTATGATCTCACAACCGGCGTCGCAAGAAATATCGCGCTCTTTCCATCGGCTTACAGGCAGGGAAAGGTGGCGGGAATCAACATGGCAGGAGGCAATATGGAATATCCCGGTGGAATTGTCATGAATTCTGTTTCTGTATGTGGATTGCCCATCATATCCGTTGGAGATATCCAAGGGGAGGGAATGGATACGGAAATTTACTCCAGACTCGACGAAAAATCTTCGATATACAAGAAAGTCCTTGTTAAAAATGATAGAATCACAGGTGTCTTGTTTGTAAACCAGGTGGACCGGGTGGGAATATATACCGGGATGATCAAGTCGGGAATCAATGTTTCAGAGATCAGGGACATGCTTTTAACCGAAGAATTCGGAGTATTGACGCTGCCGAAAGAATACAGAAAATACGTGATTTCAGGAGTAGGTATAGAGATATGATGATTGATGGACATGGTTTATCCTTCAGGGAGTTGAATGAAAAAATCAGGGAGGCGGCGCAGACTCATTCCGAAATCCTGTTGAAAAATATCAACGGACACAGATATATTGGCTGCGGAATATCGAAATCCATAAGAATCGTTCTGGAGGGTACGCCCGGGAACGACCTTGCCTCATTTTTGAACGGGCCGACCATAGTTGTGGAAGGTAATGCCCAGGATTGCGTTGGAAATACGATGAATGCCGGAAAAATCGTCATCAGGGGCAATGCCGGGGACATCCTGGGGCATTCCATGCGGGGGGGCAGGATTTATGTTGGGGGAAGCGTGGGATACCGCTGCGGAATTCATATCAAATCCTTTAAAGAGCAGTTTCCCGTCATTGTCATCGGCGGCCGCGCCGGTGATTATCTGGGTGAATATATGTCGGGGGGGATGATCATTATTCTCGGCATTCAGAATGGATATGGCGAGGATGATGAAATCGCCGGGCGATACATGGGAACAGGAATGCATGGAGGCAACCTTTATCTTGCCGGGGATATCAGCGGATTCAAGGTCAGCCCCGATATTGAACGCCAGGAGATTCCCCCTGATGAAAAAGGATTTATAAATGATATATTAAAGGACTACCTCATGGAAATGAGAATAACCAATCTCTGTTCCGGGGAACTCGTGGAGAGACTTGGAAAATATTCCGCCGTAACTTCCCGCCCATACGGCAAACTTTATGCCTACTGATATTGATTTGCTCCAAAGTTTGTGTTGACGTTTTTCACTTTCTGCCTTTAATGTACCTTTGAATATTATTTCAAAGGGAAAAAAGAATATAATTCTCGATGTACCTGACTTTTTTCGGTTTTTCCGAAGCGCCGTTTGATTTGACGCCGAATCCCCGGTTTTTCTATTTCAGTGGAAAACACCGCGAGGCGTTGGCTTCCCTTGTTCACGCTATTGAAGAAAACAAAGGTTTTATCGCGATTACAGGCGTTATCGGATGCGGGAAAACATCCCTCTACCATTTCCTCATCCAGAAACTCAAACCGGACAACGCTAGAATCCTGGTGATCATCGACTCGAAGCTTACCGAGCTGGAACTATTACAGAAAATCAATGAGAATCTGGGGATCAGATTCAACTATTCCTCCCCAAATGATCTTCTCAGGGAATTGACCCAGTATCTGACCAAAGAGAATGATGAGGGAAAAAAAACGATTCTGATCATAGATGAGGCGCAGAACTTTTCCTTTCCGGCGCTGGAACGGATACGGATGCTGGGCGAACTCGAAGCGAATAATAATCAATTGATCCGCATCATCCTTCTGGGGCAGCCGGAATTTCTGGATAAACTGCAACAGCCCGAAATGCAACAGTTGAACCAGGATATTTCCTGGCGTTACGACATAAAACCGATGGATAAAGATGAAGTCAAGGAGTATATTTTTCACAGGTTGAAGGCGGCTCAGGCGCAAATCGAGATCGAATTCACGCCCCGGGCGCTGAAATTGATTTATGAATATTCGGAAGGCATCCCGAAAAATGTGAATATTTTGTGCAACCGGTGCCTTCTCAACGCCTATTCTCAGGTCAATTATACCATCGATGAAAATATAGTGAAAGATTCCATCAGGGAAATCAAGGGGGAAACAGAGGAGCCTTCGAAAACCGAGACAATCCCTTCCAGGCGTTTTCTTGTGAAAACCAGATACATTTACCTTGTGATTCCCATTGTTTTTCTCGTGATTGCAGCCGGGATTTATGTCGGATTACGGATGGCGACCCGCAACAGGACTGATTCCTTCATTCAATATCCACAAAATGCGTTGGATAAAAACGCCCGCCGGTTATCCGGAAAAGTCCCGGAACATTCTCGCATATCCGTTAAATCTCCGGAAGAAAACAAAGCGGCGCCCACCCCGACTCCGGAAGGAACAGAACCGGAAACCAGGGAAGAATCATCCAAGACAGCGAAAAAAAGAACCTATTATCTTTTCGACTGGCAATACGACAGGGATAATATCTGCCGGGTGAATAATCCCGTCTTTTCATATACCGCCTCGATTATTTCCTGGCTGCGCCTCTTTAATATCGAGGTGGAACTGGATGAATTTCGAAAACTGGATCCTTTGACCATACAAAAAATGGATGTGATAAAAAGGGAAAAACAGGGCTTGAAAAAATACGTGATTGGGGAGGATTTCAACAGGGCGCTCAGATATGACATTCCCTTTATTCTTATTCTGAAGACCCCTCCCGAAAAAATGGCGCCTGCGATCCTTCTAATTCGGGTGGAAGGAATCTCCCTCACGATTGCAGATCCGCTCTGGGGAATCAAAACCGTGAAAAAAAGCTACCTGGAAAAATATGTCAGTCAATGTCTCATGTTGTATTTTGATACGCTGGAACTGGACAAAATCGGGGTAGGGGAGGCAAGCGACAGGGTCATGACTCTTCAAACCCTACTCAAAAAAGAAGAGGTATTCATGGGAAAAATGAGCGGGATTTACGATGAAAAGACGATCCGATCGGTTCGTCATTTGCAGGAAAAATACAGGATCACTCCTACAGGCTATATTGACGGAGAGACCGCGCTTTTACTGACGCTTTCCCTTTCGGAGGAACGACCGAGGCTGTACCCGATAACTGGTGAAAAATAAACCCGACCCTTGACAAAATGATCCTGTTTGACTTGAGAATATATTGAAATTTCATACAGGGAAAAAAAATGAAGGAATCCACAATAGAATTCGCCAAGGTCATGGATGATGTGGCGGTTTTGAGAATACAGGGAAGAGGAACATTTCAAAACAGCATGGATTTGCAGAATCTGACCCGCTCTCTTTTGGAACAAAATCCCAATGTACGCTTCATCATCGATCTGGATAAATGCGTCACCCTTGATAGTACCTTCATGGGAACCCTGGCTGGAATAAGCGTTGAACAAAACAAGGCGGGACACGGTTATCTGACTGTTTTGAATACCCATGAACATACCCTTCATCTCCTGCGCAATCTCGGGCTCGCCTATATACTCGACATCCGGGAGTGGACGGATTCAACAACTGCTCATGAAAAGGAATTTCAAAAAGTCGCCAGCGATCATTCGGCGACAAAGTTCGAGCAGATCATCCACATGATCAAGGCTCATGAACAGCTGATCGATCTGGATAGCCAGAATGAGGTGCGTTTCCAAAGCGTATTGAAATATCTCAAGGAAAGTCTGAACCAGGAAAAAATGAGACAGGATCAGGGCGATGACCCCGATCAGAAGAAAGAAGATGAATAAACAGGAAACAGCCGCCTACAGGATCAAACTGGAAGAATCGCGCCGGTTTCTATCCGGAGAGATTGCTCCCTTCCCGCCGATCGCCATGGTGGCGGGTTCCGGATTGGGAGGGATACTCGATAAAGTCAGGGTCATAAAAAAAATCGATTTTTCCCGAATCCCTTTCTTTCCCATCAGCTCCGTTAAAGGCCACAAGGGACAACTCGCGTTTGCCAGTTGGAACAAACAAAACATCATCATCCTTTCAGGAAGAAAACACTGTTATGAAGGGCAGCCCTTGAGCCAGGTCGTCCTTCCTGTTCGCGTATTGGGACTCCTCGGATTGAAAATACTCATACTTACAAATGCCGCCGGTTCTCTCAATCCTTACATCATTCCCGGAGATATCATGTGTATAACCGATCATATAAACCTGATGTTTCGCAATCCGCTCATCGGTTTCTCGCCGGAAGAATGGGGACCCCGATTTCCCGATATGTCCGATCCTTATGACAAAACGTTGCGGGAGATCGCCCTCGAGGTCGCCCTTGAAAGAAACATTCCCCTGAAACAGGGGGCGTATGCGGGATTACCTGGTCCTAACTATGAAACCAGAGCAGAGGTCTCTTTCCTTGGAACCATAGGAGCGGATGTGGTCGGTATGTCCACTGTGCCGGAAAATATCGTGGCGAATCAGATGGGAATCAGAGTTCTGGGATTGTCTTATATCTCCAATTCCCATGCGCTCAAACCAGGGTCCATCACCAGCCACGAAGAAGTCATCCAAAACGCCAAACTTGTGGGGGATAAATTCATCTCTCTTATGGATGGATTCATGGAAAGGATCGGGGATTTGATGATGAAGGAGAACGTCTGATGCGCTGCGTGGACCTGATCAATCGGAAAAAATACGGGGGAGAACTCTCCCGCGATGAACTGCAATTTCTTATCCAGGGTTTTGTGAACAGCTCCATTCCGGATTATCAGATTGCCTCCTTCCTGATGGCTGTTTACTTCCAGGGCATGACATTCCGGGAAACAGCCGTAATGACGGAACTCATGATGCGTTCCGGCGAGATTTTCGATCTCTCTGAAATCTCCGGAATCAAGGTGGATAAACACAGCGCCGGCGGTGTGGGAGACAAGGTATCCCTGATCCTTGCCCCCCTTGCCGCTTCTGCAGGAATTCCCGTTCCCATGGTTTCCGGAAGAGGGCTGGGGCATACGGGAGGAACTCTCGACAAGCTGGAATCCATTCCCGGATTCCGGACGCGGCTGTCTCAAAGAGAGTTCATCGATCAAATACGGAAAATCGGCGTGGCAATCATAGGACAGACGGATCGTTTTGTTCCTGCGGATAAAAAACTGTACGCCCTGAGGGATGTAACGGCGACGGTTGACAGCATTCCGCTTATTTCCGCCAGTATCGTGAGCAAGAAAGTGGCGTCCGGCGCCGATGCCTTTGTTTTCGATGTCAAAACCGGTTCCGGGGCTTTTATGGATACTCCCGAAAAGGCGTGCGATCT
>JAFGFK010000221.1 GCA_016931135.1 Candidatus Sumerlaeota bacterium
ATGGAATGTAAGGAAAACATCAAAGGGAGTAAACCTCTTTCTCTTGTTATTAATACGAATAAAACTCATTATCAAACAAAGGGTTGGGAAAAGTCGCGTTCCATTGCTTATTCACCCCCAAAATCTATGGATAAATAGCAAATGAAAGGAATTCCCAAATTTGTAACCTCAACGGCTATAGATATCGATTTAACCGATGATTGTAATCTTCGTTGCGTTTATTGCTTCAAAGGTCCCAAGACTCCGCGATATATAGAAATGGAAACAGCTCGCGCGGCTGTGGATTGGGTAATTCGCGCATCCAGGGATTATCCTGAAATCAGCGTGAATTTTATGGGAGGAGAGCCTCTTTTATCATGGGATATTATCCGTGAACTTGTACCCTGGGCAAGAAGGCGCGCCCATTCCTTTGGGAAAAGAGTCTATTTTTCCATGACAACAAATTTAACTTTAATGAACCAGGAAATTCGCGATTTCGTGGATCAGAATGGTTTTGGAGTTCTCATGTCTATCGACGGTTGCCCTGAACTCCATGATAAACAACGGGTCGCAATAAAGCCAGAGCATAGATTTAAAACCGTCGAATATTGGGCAATATCCCTCCTCAAAACGCGACCACGTTCTGACGCCCGTTTTACACTAATCCCGAAAAATGTTTCACTTCTTAGCAAAAGCTTTGAATATTTGACGAGAGAAGTTGGATTTCGAAGCGTTAGTCTTTCTTTAGCTGATTATCCGGATTGGAGTGATGAATACTTTAAAGAATATCAGAAACAATTAGATAAAATATCATATATTGTGGAAGAATCCTACTATATGAAAAACATCATTTATTTAAAAACTTTTTCATGGTACTTAAAAAAATTCTTCTATCCTTTAAAGAACAATTTAAAAATTGAAAAAAAGAATTCTCCCTGCGGAGCTGGATATAATTACCAGATGATTGATTTCAATGGCGATATTTGGCCATGCCATAGGTTTGACGGAGCAATCCAATTGCATGGCTTGGAAAATGAAATGAAAATGGGCAATGTTTTTTCAGATTATTACAATGATAAGTTGGCAAACGCCTTCCTGAATTTCAATTTCAAGGATCATCTCAAACCAGAATGCAAAACCTGCCCGATTCTCATGCAGTGCGCCGGGGGATGTCCTGCAGCAAACCTCTATTATATGCGGGATATCTATACTCCCCACCCGAATAATTGCCGATTACGGTGGATTGAATACGAGGTGGCGGAAAAACTGTACGAGCGCCTCAGTAAGAAGAATTGCGAGGCGTTCCTCAAGGATATGGCAACTCCCTTCAGTTGATCTCCTTACTATAATCCTCATGGAAATAACCATTGATCTCATTTCCCTGTCTTCCCAATCTGATTAAATTCCGTAAAATTTTAGTGGACGAAAAGATTTTCGATATTTATCCACGATAAACGCTTGTGTCTTGATGGAGAAACGATCTTCCGAATTATTATTTCAGAAAACCATATTCCAATATGGGAAAGGGGTAAGACTCGATGAACTGGCAGAATCGCCAATATTGCGGAAAACTCAAGCCTTCCGATGCGGGGGGCGAAGTGGAACTCGCCGGTTGGGTGGACGCCCGCAGGGATCACGGGGAACTCTTCTTTATCCATCTCCGGGATTGGAGCGGGATTATCCAGGTGGTGTTCAACAGGGAAAAGACGCCGGACATCTTCGACGCCGCCACAAACCTGAAAGAGGAGTTCTGCATCCAGGTGAAGGGAATCGTGACCAACCGGGAAAAGGGCACGGAAAATCCCGCGCTCGAAACAGGAACCATCGAGGTCATGGCATCCTCCTTCGAGGCGCTTAACTCAGCGAAAACCCTCCCCTTCCCCATATCGGAAAAGGCAATGATCGCAGGCGCTGGAGTTTCCGCTCCGGCTGCGGTTGCGGAAGATTTGAGGCTCGAATACCGTTACCTGGATCTGCGACGCCCCTCCATGCAGGATAAACTGATCAAGCGCCATCAGATTTCCCAGATCATACACTACGCTATGAGCGAACGCGGATTCGTGGAGGTGGAAACGCCGGATTTGACAAAAAGCACTCCGGAAGGGGCGCGGGATTACCTGGTGCCGAGCCGCGTGCATCCGGGATGTTTTTACGCCCTCCCTCAATCGCCCCAGCTTTTCAAACAAATCCTGATGATCAGCGGAATGGAACGCTACTACCAGATCGTGAAATGTTTCCGCGATGAAGATTTGAGGCCCAATCGCCAACCGGAATTCACCCAGCTGGATATCGAAGCCGCCTTCATCGATGAAGAATTTATCTATGAACTCATCGAGGAGATTCTCTGCCGCATGTTCAAGGTGGGCGGGATCGAACTCCCACGCCCCTTTCCCCGGATGACTTACCAGGAGGCGATCGATACAACGGGCTCGGATCGTCCTGATTTGCGTTTCGGGCTTCGTTTCATCGAGGCAACAGATATTTTCACAAATACGAAATACTCGATCTTTCAACAGATATTGAAGCGGGGGGGGCGCATCGTCGGAATCAACGCAAAGGGACAATCCGAGGCGCTCAGCAAAAATGTCCTGCAAAATGAATACGCCAAACAGATCGTGCCTGGATTCGGCGCAAA
>JAFGFK010000014.1 GCA_016931135.1 Candidatus Sumerlaeota bacterium
ATTACGAGGTTATTGGAGTTGATAAGGACGCCTTTTCCCGCGAACTGGACGCGTGCGGCGCGGACTGTTTCCCGCGCAACGATCCGGAGGGATTTCATCTTGCATCCGATTTTAGAGAACAGCAGTCTATTATCGATTTGTATAAATCCTGTTATCCGGAAAAGGCAATCATCGATACGGAATATCACATCATGCACTACTGGATTCCTGTGAGCGCGCAACACATAAAGGCAATGATGTGGGACGGAGCGGTTCACGGGCGATCTGCGGCAGCGATATGGGTTTGGGGGCGTAACTTGGAAAACCCGGAACACTCGATCATGAACCAGCCGTGGTGTTTCGAGGCGCTGGCGCATTCCGCTCTCGATCTGCGGCGCTTTTCGCGGGAGATATTCGCCCTTGCCAATGTTAAGCCGGAGGTTGCGCTGATCTATAACGGACGCGGTTACCTGGAATCCTACGAGGAACTATATTTTACAGGCATTCCATTCATCCTGTTGCCGGATGGGCGAATTACAAAAGAGAATCTCGAGAGGTTCAAGGCGATTGTCGCTCCAAAAGGCGCTGCGGTTTCCGATGCCGCAGCTATGGCGCTGGAGGCTTATGCAAAAAGAGGCGGAAGGATACTCGGGAAAAAGGATTCGCTTCTTCATAATCTTTATGGAGATGAGACGCCAACAAGAGGCGTTCTTGGAAAAGTGGAATTTTATGATACAGCGGAAACAAAGAATTCCGGCAGAATCCTGCGAGAGATTCTTGATAAAGAGGATTTCGCAACGCGCCCGTTCCGCATTGTTTCTCGCGATAATCAAAGGTTGTTCGTAACCTGGCGCGCTGCGAAATTTGATGACGCCTGGCTGATTTTCGTCATCAATTACAATCGCGAAGCAAGGGAAGTGATTATAAAGCCTGTGGAAGGAATTTCCATAAAGGATGGAGTCGATCTGATCACCGGGGAAAGAGTGGACTTATCGCTGAGGCTCCCCTCCCTCGAACCGGCGTTGATACGGTACAGATTGGATGCCAGATAAAACAAATTAACCTTCCATAAAATGTTAATGGAATAGAATCAATAATGGCGTAAGTATATCAACTAATCCCCATCCCTTTCTCGTTAAACTTTGTCGTCACTTTTTTGTATACCAAGCATTTCGAAGAATTCTGATTCCAATCGTTGAAGGGGTACTATCTTGCCATGCTTCCAATCGCGAAAAGGCTGCCAGAATCTGAAGACGCGGGTTCTTTTAAACGGCTTAAATACCAATGCCAATGGATTGAACTCTTGTTCTCCTCCAAAATGACGGAATGCAGATATTGCCAAACCAGAACGCCACTTTTTGCGTTCCGACCAGTTCAAATATGAGGCTGAATATTACTCATGGGAGCGATTAATTGTTTAACAGGGATGGACAGGATGAGCAGGATATAATGATATAAATCCTGAATATCCTGTATATCCTTGTTAATTCTTTATCAAAGCGCATGATGCTCCAAGTAGTAACTATCAAGCGGGGTGGAATCCTGGGCTTCGCCTCTTCCTGCGATAATGATACTACTCAAACCTTTACAGGAACGCCCGCCTATATCAATTTTTGAGCATTTGAGACAAATTCTGCTCATATCCTTCCCGCGGCTTTCAGATGTCGAGCGCCGTATCAACCGAATCGTTCATCAGAAAGGTTCATCAGAAAGATTCTGATAAAATAAAAAAGAGAGCGTCAATATAAATATACATAATACTTTTTCCCAATCGATTTGGCTTGAATTTCAAACTAAACAAGATATTTCTTAATATTATATCAGAACACACGGGCGTGAGAAATCAATGTCGAGGCATGTTTGTCTAATCTGGATCGGATATTTTCTGGTTAATCCTTTACGGAATATCTGGCAGAATCCGCGGAAGATACTTCATCCGTTTGTAAAACCGGGTATGAAGGTTGTTGATATCGGTTGCGCGATGGGATTCTTCAGCCTTCCTCTAGCCGAAATGGTTGGAATAAACTGATCAAAGATGATTGATATAACAAACTCATGAAAACAGTTTTATCATTAGTTTTATTATCAGGGGGATTCGGACTCATGTGCGGATGCGCATCCCAAGGGGGCTTGGAGCACGCCGGCGCTGATTCAATTTACGAAATCCGCGCCCTTAATGTCATGGAAGAAATTCGGAAGAATTTCCGGGATGAATCCAGGGGGCTGTTCAGGGAATCGCTTCCCCCCAAACCGCAAAAGGCTGCCTTCATGTGGAGCTGCGGGGTACAGTTTTCAGCATTGGTTGGCGCAACGCGAAAAAGCCCGAAAAAATACGAACCAATCCTCGAAAGATTTTTTGAAGGCATGAACCGCTATTGGGATGTTACTCATGAACCCCCGGGCTATTCCGCCAGCCCGAATGGATGGGGAGACCTCTATTACGATGACAACGCATGGATGGTGATCACCTTCACCGAGGCGTTTGAGGTGACAGGAAAACGGAAGTATCTGGATAGGGCTGAAGAGGCGCTCCGATTTGTCATGAGCGGCTGGGATGATGAACTGGGAGGCGGCATCTACTGGCATGTGGATAAAAAAGGAAAGCCAACCAAGAACACATGCAGCAATGCGCCATCAGCG
>JAFGFK010000222.1 GCA_016931135.1 Candidatus Sumerlaeota bacterium
AACGAAAACGGATTCAAGATTTATGCAGGGCAAGGCGCTACTGCGCCTTCCACAATGTGTTACCAGGCGCCCATCAATGCCACTGCCTGGAGCCAAATCTGCTCCATCAATACACAATACGCCTTCCAGGTTTCTGCATTCAACAGCGGCGGCGAAAGCGCCAAAACATCCAACCTCGCAAAATATACCCTTATCGAAAACGTCCTGGGTCTCAATTTCTCTAACGTTACAAATATCAGTATCGATGTTGCCGCCACGAATACCCCTTCCAATCTTGCCTCAGGCTCCTCCGGACTTTATTTCGCCAACGCCACCATGTCAACCAATTCCGGGTGGAAGCGGAATAACAATGCTTGGAGTTCCACCGGGCTTTCTCCTAATGTTCAATATGCCTTTTACGGGCAATCCAGAAACGGCGACGGCGCGGTTACGCCCGCTTTTCCGGATAAAAAATATACGCTTTGCAATGTCCCCACAATGCCCATCGTGAGCCGCCCAACCGCTTCCACGCTCGATGTCACAATTGGCCCCGGCGACGGTAATCCTGCTTATACTGTTTATTGCATCGAGATTGTTCAATCGCCTCCCGGAATCAGTGGTTATGTCCAGATGAATGGAACCGTTGGCGCGGCGCCAGTTTATATGATCGCTACAGCCTGGGGAACCAAATGCGTGGGACCGCTCCCTTCCTCATCCACCTTCCTGATTTATACCTTCGCTCAAAACGGCGAGGGCGTTCTGGCAGGACCAAGTCCTCTTGCAATGGGAACCACAAACGCCGCCGGCGCCTCCCCATCGCCTCCCGCCAATCCGGGCTCAACCAATATTGGGACTGACAGCCTCCGTTGGACATGGGTGGATACCTCCTTGAATGAAATCGGCTTCACGGTTTTTACCTGCACGGGCGTTGGAGAACCTTCCGATCTTCATCTCACCCCGCCGAATACAGAACATCTGGATATAGGAGGTTTGTCTCCCAATACAGCCTATTCCATGCAGGTTGCAGCCTATAATAACGAAGGACCAAGCCCCAAGACGATTATCTTCACGAAATATACGCTCGCTAATACGCCGGTTGCCCCCAATGTTGGAAGCCCAACGGAAACCACGCTCGATGTCTCCATCGGTTCCGGCGATGGCAATACGACATGGACTCTATACGCCATCCAGGTTTCTCCCTCCGTGGGAGGCAATACATGGGTTCAGGCAAATGGAACAGTTGGAGCGAGCGCGGTTTATCAAACTGCGTCTGATTGGGGCGTCGTCACGGTTCAGGGGCTATCCTCCTCTACCATCTATTCTTTTGCTGTTATCGCTCGAAACGGAGATGGAACGGATACCGCGGCCGGAACCGGAGGAAGCGGAACCACCCTTGCTGCCGGTTCGCTCCCCACAGCAGCGCCCTCCAATGCCGGCGCAACGAATATCTCCACCTCCGCCATCCGTTGGACATGGAACGATAATTCCAGCAACGAAACCGGCTTCAAGGTTTATGCGGGCTCTGGCGCAACCGCTCCCGTAACCGTTACTCACGCCACATCAGCCAATGCGACCTTCTGGGATCATTCAGGATTGACTCCCAACTCTCAATACGCCATGCAGGTTTCCGCAACGAACGCGAACGGCGATACGGCAAAAACGACCAATATCGCCAAATATACGGCGATCGAACAGGTTTCCGGTTTGACCTTCTCCGGAGTAACATCCACCAGCATCGGGGCGAGTTCCACCAACACGCCCTCAAATCTCGGCGTCGGTTCTTCAGGGCTTCAATTTGCCATAACCTCTCCCATAGCGCTCAGTTCGCCCTGGCAGCAAAATAATACTCCATATTCCTTTAACGGCTTGTCGCCGAATACGGCATATACGTTCAGCGGCGGTTCCCGCAACGGCGACAGTATGGCATCTTCGGTTTTTTCCGGTTCGATCAAATACACCCTCGCCAACACGCCGGGAGCGCCGATTCTTTCCAATCCTTCCATAAACAGCATCGATGTTTCCCTCGATTCTTATGATGGAAACTCGCCTGCAACGCTTTATGCGATACAGATTTCACCTTCCGTGGGAGGCAATTCCTGGGTACAATCCAGTGGCGCGCTCGGAGTCTCCCCGGTTTATCAAACCGCATCCGTATGGGGAACGAAAACCGTAACCGGACTTGCCCTTTTTACTTCTTACGCGTTTACCGCAACCGCTCAGAATGGCGAATCGATTCTGGCGGGACCAGGTACAGGAGCCACCCTTTCCACGCTCCCGAATCCGCCAACCGCCCCATCCAGCCCTTCCGCGACATTCATCACGCCATCCTCCATTGTATGGAACTGGTTGGATAATTCCGGCGATGAAACCGGATTCAAGGTATTTGCGGGTTCCGGTTTGACCGCTCCTTCCACCTTGACATTTACAACAGGCGTGAACGCCCTTTTCTGGGTTCATGAAACTCTTTCCCCGAACGCCCCTTATACGATGCAGGTTTCAGCAACAAACACAGGCGGCGACAGCCCCAAAACCGCGTCTTTGACTAAATATACCCTGGCGAACGCCCCCAAGCAACCGATTATTTCCAATGTCGCGAGTTTCACCGTGGATTTTCAAATCGATGCGACAGATGGCAATCCGGTCATAACAACCTATGCGGTTAATCTCGATCCGGATGTATACGGAAATACCTGGGTTCAATCAAACGGAGCGCTCGGCGCCTCTCCTTTTTATCAAACCGCATCCGCCTGGGGAGTCAAAACCATAATCGGCTTGCTTCCATCGCGTCCTTATTCCATAAGGGCGATCTCGCATAACCAGGATGGCGCAGACAACGAAGGCGCGGCAAATGTTTTTTACGCCCAGGATTTAACCAGGGCGAATGATTCATGGAATGCCTATAGATGATAATTGTTTGCCAGATTTGTTCTATCCTCTTGTTTGCCGCACCCTGATTTTAATAAATTGAGCCATTCGGAATTGCTCCCTGATTTCAGGATGTTTTGGTAGCAGAGTCAATATGCGCCCAACTGTAAATATCTTTTATCAAAGGAGGATTCGAAATGGATATTCTCATGCTGGAGCGTTGGTCGCCTTATACGGTTGGAATCGGCATCGGCGCGATTGTTATCCTGGGATTTCTTTTCTCCGATAAAACCCTGGGGTGTTCCACCGCTTTTGCCCGAACGAGCGGCATGATCGAAAAGATATTTAAAGGCTCTCGCGTGAAGGAAAAATCCTATTATAAAAAATTCGCCCCTGTTGTCGATTGGGAGTGGATGCTTGTTCTAGGCGTTGTCATCGGCGCTTTTCTCTCATCCCTTCTTTCCGGAGAGTTCAGCCTTCATTTCAATCCGGCGAAATGGGAGGAGACTTTTGGAAGCGGAATTCCCCTTCGTTTTATGGTTGCGCTTATCGGAGGCGTTCTTCTGGGATTCGGCTCCCGTTGGGCGGGCGGCTGCACAAGCGGGCATGGCATTACAGGAACCATGCAGCTCGCGGTGAGCAGCTGGATTGCGTCCATCTGTTTCTTTATCGGAGGCATCGTAACAGCCGTGATTATCTTTAAAGCGTTCTAAATATTGAGAGAGATGAACAGGATATTCAGGATATTTTTTATTTCATCATCTTCATCCTGTATATCCATATTAAATGACTTTGAAAGGTGAATTGCCATGTTGACAAATCTCCATTCGCAGAAAAAACCGCAACTCGGAATCGGATTGATTCTGGGGATTCTGTTCGGGTTCTTCCTTCAAAAGGGTGGGGTGACGAATTATGACGTCATCATCAGCCAGCTCCTGTTCAACGATTTTACCGTAGTCAAGATCATGCTGACCGCCATGCTCACCGGCATGATCGGGGTGCATATTTTGCGGAGCCTTGGGTTTGCCGAGCTCCATCCCAAACCCGGTTCCTTCGGCATGTCCGCCATAGGAGGGTTGATTTTCGGCGTGGGATTCGGAACGCTCGGGTATTGCCCGGGAACGGTAATGGGCGCGGTTGGCGAGGGAAATCTCGACGCCCTGTTCGGGGGAGTGGCGGGAATCCTCATTGGCGCCGCGGTTTTTGCCGCTCTTTATCCCAAACTCGAAAAAGGCGTTTTATTAAAGGGGGCTTTCGGAACCATGACCTTCCCCGAGGTTTTCAAGGTGAATCCCTGGATTCTGGTTGCTCCTGTATCCATTATGGTGATAGTGCTTCTCTTTTGGATCGAGAAATCCGGATTCTGATCAGAACAGGTTATTTTATATGAAGAAACCGCCCTTTGTGGATTGGATTCACGAATACAAAAAGGAGTTTTTGCGGGGCGATATCCTTGCAGGCGTGATTGTCGCCATCATGCTCGTTCCCCAAGGCATGGCTTACGCCATACTCGCTGGACTTCCCCCCGTAACCGGGCTTTACGCCTCCACAATTCCGCTCCTCCTTTACGCCTTTTCCGGTTCTTCGAGGCATCTGGCTGTAGGACCGGTTGCCATGACGTCCCTTCTGGTTTATGCAGGATGCGCTCCACTTGCCGAACCAGGTTCGCCGGAATATATGAGGTATGTTCTTTTACTGGCTTTCATGGTAGGAATAACGCAGCTGGCGCTGGGCGTTTTCCGCATGGGATTCATCGTCAATTATGTTTCTCACGCCGCGATCAGCGGTTTTACATCCGCCGCTGCGATCGTGATATTTTTAAGTCAATTGAAGCGTCTTCTGGGATTGAATCTTGTCGCATCCCATTCCACGCCTCAATTGGCGATCGATGTGGCGCGGCATATAGGGGAGACTCGATTTTCAGCCCTGGTAATCGGAATCGCAGGAATTGCGATTATGGTTTTTTCCAGAAGGAAATTTCCGCGTTTCCCCGCTCCATTGCTTGTGGTTATGGGAGGCGCCCTGTGCGCCTGGTTTTTCAAACTGGATAAAGCGGGCTTGAGTATTGTAGGAAACGTTCCCCGGGGATTGCCGGATTTTTCGATCCCTGCATTTGAATCAAAGACAATAATAGCCCTTTTCCCAACTGCTCTGACAATTGTTTTCGTCGGCTATATGGAATCCATTGCCGTTGCGCAGCTCATTGCCTCCCGGGAAAAATACAAGGTTTCTCCCAACAGGGAATTCATAGGCCTGGGAGCCGCGAATGTCGCAGCTGCCTTTTTCTCGGGTTATCCTGTAACTGGCGGTTTTTCCAGAACAGCGATCAACTATGAAGCGGGCGCAAAAACTCCGCTTGCCTCCATCATGACGGCTTTCCTGGCGCTTTTCACCCTTCTGTTTCTCACGCCCTTGTTTTATTATCTTCCTTATTCCGTTCTGGCTGCCATAATCACCGTGGCTGTTCTGGGGCTTGTCAATGTCACCGAGGCGATCAGGCTTTTCAGGATCAAAAAATCCGATGGGTCGATTCTTTTTTTAACCTTTATCCTTACCCTCTCATTGGGAATAGAAAAGGGCATTATTGCCGGCGTGGTTTTATCCCTTGTTCTCTTTATCTGGCGGAGCTCCCATCCTCACATGGCGGAACTGGGTTTTCTCGAAAAGGAAGGCGTGTTCAGAGACGTCAAAAGATATTCCGGGGCAAAGACCTTCCCCGGAATATTGATCCTGCGCATCGATGCATCGCTCTATTTCGCCAACATGGCGTTTATTGAGAACCACCTGAGGCATCGAATCGAAGATCGTCCGGATTTGAAATGTATTATTTTCGATATGGAAGGCGTCAATGACATCGATGCTGTTGCAGTGACCGTTCTTGAGGAGATGATGAAACAATATGAATCACGCGGCATCCGGTTCTTGTTTGCCTCCATGAAAGGTCCGGTGCGCGATCTGGTTCTTCGCGCCCGATGGCATGAAAAATTCGGTGATTCATTTCAATATCTTTCCATACAAAAAGCCCTGGATCATATCCCTTTCAATTAGGATATTATAAATATCCCGAAAAAGAAAGAGGGCAAACCGGTGAAGGTTTGCCCTCGAATATTTATGATTCAAAAATCGGCAAGGTCGCCCTTTAACGTAGTTGACTAGGGTTCCCTGCGGTTGATCATCACGATCAGGTCCGCTATGTCTATGATTCCGTCCCTGTTGAAATCCGCAAAAATAAACCGCTCGCTGGGTATCGCCTGGATAGCCAGGAGGTGGTTCCTGATATCTTCCTCTGTGATGCGGCTGATCATGATGGAACCTGGCGAGTAGTATATCCAGGGAGGAGTCTCCCCATCTTCTATCACGCCAAAAATCCAGTAAATCCCTTCCGCCATCAGGGATATGTCCCAATCATATTGATCTATGGGTGAATCCTCGCTTATCATATCCTGGATCAGCAATCCATCCGTGCCTGTTGTATCGGTGTCATAGAAAAGACTGATCATGGCATCGTTGTCTTCATCCTCATCCGTCCATTTGATGGTATAGGTATCGGTTGTGGGTTCCATGGAGGAAGCGGGAGTCAGAATAACGATCACCGGTTGACCTGGCAGGGGGGTTGGAGTAGGCGTTGGAGTTGGAGTCGGCGTGGGGGAAGGCGTCGGCGTTCCGGTTGATGTAGCCGTTGCCGTGGCAGTAGCTGTTGGCGTTGGCGTTTCCGTTCCGGTAGCAGTAGCTGTTGGCGTCGGTGTGGGTGTTTCAGTCGGCGTTCCAGTCGGTGTTTCTGTAGGCGTTGGCGTCGGCGTTTCTGTGGGTGTGGATGTGGGCGTTTCCGTTGGAGTCGGCGTCGGCGTTCCGGTTGGCGTTGGCGTTGGCGTTGGCGTCGGCGTTGGCGGCGGAGTCGGCGCTGGAATGACGGTGATCGTATAGGTTGTCGGATTCGTGGAATCAAGCGCTCCATCATTCACCTTCCAACGTACTATCGATGAATAGATGGTTCCCTGAACATCCGGGGCAAAGATGATTCTCATATAGGGGTCTGTGATCTCGGTTGGAATGGAATCGATCAAGGCGCCGCGGCCTCCACCAGAGGCAAACTGATACAAAGCGCCATAACCCGTTACGGGCAGCTGCGTTACCCACCCGGTAAGGGGATCATTGTCTTCATCATATCCACCCAGCGTAATGGTTGTGTCAACATCATCATACGTGGTTTGTTCGATATCCGATTGGAATCCCCCCATGGATTCGGAAGGAGTTACCCAGATCGGGAGATTTTCGGGGGGATAAAGGGTGGCGTCGTTGCCATACCAGGAAGAGTCTTTCAAAATATTACCGGATCCATCGTCGAATTTCCAGTATCCAACGAGTCCCGCTTCCTTGCCTCCCAGCATACGGTTCATATCATCCGCAATCTCTGTTCCGGTGCGTTCATAATTCCAGAAGCGCAGCTCGTCAATGTCTCTGTTCCATCCCTCGAACGTGGGAGAATTGGAGCCGCCGAACATAAAGCCCGAAGTGCTCGATGCAATCGGAGCCCCCAGGTTGAATGTCTGCTCGAATGCGCCATTGATATAAAGGTGGGCGTTATTCGATGTGTCAAACACAACAGCGGCGTGAACCCAGATTTTTGGCGAAAAGATTTTGTTCGCGCTTATGAAATCGCCCACTCCATAAACGGTTATCAGGAAATTTCCACCATTTCTTCCTATACCCAATCCTGCGGTACCGGTCGTATCGCGGTTTGAAATGGCATAATGATTCCCGGAGCTTATGGAGAAGGAATTCATCCATGCCTCGATGGTGAATCCGGATGTAAGATCCAGAATATCGCTGTAAGGCGCCTGCGCGTATTGCGTGATTCCGTCAAATTCGATCTGGCTGCCGCCCGCATAAGTTCCGGCTATGGGGCGCGTATTGGCTGATGCGGTCAGCGCCACATCGACAGTTGGAGAGGTGAGATCATCGGAGGTGATCCTGAGATACGCCGTTTTTACGCCTCTGGTGAGAGGGGCGCAGGTTACTTCCACTGTTCTGGTGGCGCCTACAGGGAGTGGATTTTCCGCCGTATCATTGGTAATGGCGAAATCAACAAGGTCGGGTCCGATTATCTCGACCTCGTTCCCCAGGAATGTAATCGGCGTGGTGGCGAGGTCGTTGTAAATCAATACATTTTGCGCAATCGGCGCGTCTTCGCCAATGATAAAATACCCATAATCAATAGATAGTGGCGAGACGTCGATGGCTGAAGAAGGCATGGGAAAGAAAGCAAGAAACGATACCCCTAACCCTAACAAGAAAAAAGCGTAGAACCGACTTTTCCTCATACTCTAAACCTCCTGTAAATTTATTGCAAAAATAGACATATCAAAAAAATTTGATAAACATACAAAGAACAAATACGCAAGCGAAGAGGCGTTTTTGAAAAAAATTATGATATGATCAGTTATATATAAACATTAATAAATAATTATAACTAAGATATGAATTGATTGTCAATAAAAGATTATATGTTTTTTCGAGCTGGTAAAAGTTGCTAATATGGGGGCAGGAAAAAAATCCAATCGTTCATTTCTTTCTTGATAATAGAAATAAAA
>JAFGFK010000223.1 GCA_016931135.1 Candidatus Sumerlaeota bacterium
AGGACATTGTTCCACGCAGGCGCCGCAATCCGTACAAGTATCCGGATCGATTTCATAGATGGGGTCGCCTTCGCTGATAGCCTCGACGGGACATACGTCAACGCAGCTCCCGCAAGCAATACAGGCGTCAGTAATTTTATGAGCCATAAATGCATCCTCCTTGTAATTTTTTTTGCGTTATAGCCGTCAACAACTAACTTCAGACATCCATAGAGAAGAAAAAACGCGCGGTCAAGCATGAACGTATGCGGAGCGCAATTTTTTCACGGAGAGGGGGGATGAGAAAAAAACGCCGTTATTCCTGTTCGGAATCTTTTTCCAGATCTTGATCCCTGTAAAAGCTGCAGATGCCGCGTTTGGATTCCTTGATGAATTGTACGAAATAGAGGATTTCCTCGCACTCGGGGATTTCCTTTTCGATTGCGTCAACGGCGTGAGATACGTTGAGTCCGCTGCGGTAGAGAATCCGGAAGGCGTTTTTAATCAGGGTGCGGGTTTTCTGGGGAATGCCGGCTCTTCTCATGCCGACGACATTGACGCCGGATACCTGGGAACGCCCGAGGGCGATGCAGAAGGGTGGAATGTCCTTGCTGGTTCCAGAAAGACCGGAAACCATCGCCAGTTTGCCGATACGGACAAATTGATGAAAAGTGGAATGCCCGGAAAGGAAGGCGCGATCATGCACGATGACATGACCGCCGAGAAGAGCGCCGTTCGCCATGACGACGTTATTCCCGATCTTGCAGTCATGCCCCACATGAGACGTTGCCATGAGAAAATTGTCATTGCCGATTTCGGTAGCCTTGCCTTCTTCCCAGGAACGGTGGATAGTGACATATTCCCGGATGACATTGCGATCTCCGATGCGCGTGAAAGAGGCGCATTTTTTATAACCCAGGTGCTGGGGAACATGCCCGAGGATGACGCCCATGTGGATGACGTTATTCTTTCCGATTTCGGAATGGGAACAAATATAGGAATGCGCCATGATTTCGGTGCCGGAGGCAATGCGAACAGGGCTTTCGATAATACAGTAGGGTCCGATGATGACGTCATCATCGATTTCCGCTTTTGGATCTATGATGGCTGTTGGATGTCGTTTCATGAATAATCTCCGCAAATTTTCAAACATAAGAATTTCTTGTCAGGAAAAAAAATAAGGGGAATATATACTGAAAATATTTTTTTTCGTAAAGTTATTTTTCATAAAATCTATCGTATTACAATGAAAGGTCACATCTATGATCAAAGATTCTTGACAAATATCTCGCCATTTGCCAATGGGTCATTTTCGAGTGAAATAGATGAGTAACCATACTATAAATAAGAAAACCGAGCCTCTGGCAAGGATGCGGGGCATTGGGAAGCGTTTTGGAACGAACTGGGCGCTCCGGAATGTGGATTTTGAAATCCACCCGGGGGAAACGCACGCGCTTGCCGGAGAAAACGGCGCGGGCAAATCTACGCTCATCAAGATTCTGGCAGGCGTTTATCCGGATTTCGAGGGAACAATCCATATCAACAACAAACCTTTCAAGCCACGCTCCCCCCTGGAAGCCATGGATCATGGGGTTGCGGTGATACACCAGGAGCTCTCGCTTGCGCCTTCCCTTTCTGTGGCGGATAATATTTTTCTTGGAAAAACGATCACGCGATGGGGCGGATTCGTCGATTACAAAATCCAGAAAAGGAAAGCCATGCGCCTTCTCGAGCGGTTGGGGCTCAATCTGGATGTAAATGAACCGATCGATAATCTATCCATCGCCATGCGTCAGCTGGTGGAAATCGCCAAGGCGCTGGGGCGTGATGCGCGCATCATCGTGATGGACGAACCGACCAGCGCGCTGAACGCCCCGGAGGTGGAAAAGCTGTTCTCGTTAATAAGCGATTTGAAGCGGCAAGGGTGCGGAATCGTATATATCACCCATAAAATGGAGGAGATCGAAAAAATCGCGGATCGGATCACGGTTCTTCGGGATGGACGCCTGATAGGCGCCGCGCCGGCATCACAGCTGCCGATCCCGGAGCTGATCAAATGGATGGTGGGAAGGGAGATGGAACAGCAATTCCCACGGCATGGGAGTCATAAAGGAGCGGAAAGTCTCCGGGTGGATAATTTCAGCGTATATCCCAATGGAGCAGGTTCCAAGCCTGCGGTGGATCGGGTTTCCTTCGGGGTGTCATCGGGCGAGATACTGGGCGTCGGGGGATTGCAGGGTTCGGGAGCGAGCGAGCTTTTGATGGGAATCTTCGGCGGATACGGTTCCCTTACAAAGGGGAACATCTTCTTCAAAAACCAAAAGGTCATTTTGCATCAACCGCGCAAAGCGATCGACATGGGAATCACCCTATTAACCAACGACCGGAAGGCGACCGGGCTGGTTCTTTCGCTGTCGATCATAGCCAATGCCACCCTGGCGGGTATCCGGCGGCTCTCTCCCGGAGGATGGCGTTCCAATAAAAGGGAACGGGAGGCAACGAAAAAAATAACATCCGCTATGAATCTCCAGGCCGCATCGCTGGATATGCTGGTGAACGAGCTATCCGGAGGCAACCAGCAGAAAGTCGTGATCGCCAAATGGCTTCAAACCAAACCCAAAGTTCTGCTTCTGGATGAACCGACAAGGGGGATCGATGTGGGGGCGAAGAGGGAAATCTATCACCTGATGAACGAATGGACTGCTCAGGGGATGGCGATTATCCTGATCACATCCGAGATGCCGGAGTTGCTTGCCATGAGCGATCGCATCATGGTGATGCATCGGGGGAAGATCACGGCGCATCTCACAAGGGAGGAAGCCACTGCGGAGATCATCCTGGAGGCGGCAATGGGAAGACAATTGCCCTCCTTCGCCAAGGCTATGGAGGGCGATCAACGGAGATGAACCTCGCGGCTGCGAAGGAAAGACAACTGCCCTCCGTCGCCAAGGCTATGGAGGGCTATAGGAGGAATATCATGACGAACAAAAACGGGGCGATTGATCATAAAAAGCCGTTTACGATAGGGAGGCTGTTTGCTAGTCCTGCTGCAAAGGCTCTTCTTGCATTGGCGCTGGTTCTGATCCTCGGTGCGATTTTTCATGCGGACAAGGCGTTTTTCAAAAGCGACACGCATCGCGACGCCCTGAGGCAGGCGTCGGTATTCGGAATTCTCGCATGCGGTATGACGCTGGTCATCATAACCGGCGGGATCGATTTAGCCGTGGGAAGCGCGCTTGCCCTGGTCGCCGTGTCGTTTTCCTTGATGAGCATCCACTGGAACTGGTCTCCCCTGGCGTCGATTCCTTTATGTTTACTGATCGGGGCATTGTGCGGCGCGGTTTCGGGAACGCTTGCCGCGTGGTTCAAAATACAGCCGTTCATCGCCACGCTTGCCATGATGGTATTTGCGAGGGGTCTTGCCAAGACCGTAAGTTCCGGGATGAAGATTTCAACGGCGGTTCAAAATCCGGATGGAACTTACCGATATGTGGATGTGCCCCGGATTTTCCGTTTGATCGATTCGCGTATTCTTGGGGGAAATCTCACTGTGGTTACGATCATATTTCTTTTCTGCGTTGCCATAACCTGGATTGCGCTGGCGCGGCACAGGTGGGGGCGCGAGCTGTATGCGCTTGGAGGAAACGAAGACGCGGCGCGGCTTTCCGGAGTTCCCGTGAAATGGGCGAAGATACTGGCTTACACGGCGTCGGGTTTACTGGCAGCCATGGCTGGCATTTGCCAGGCTGCGCAGGAACAGCAGGGAGATCCGGAAGCGGGAGGGGGATATGAGCTGACGGCAATCGCTATCGTGGTGATCGGAGGAACAAATCTCATGGGGGGACGAGGGGGGATCGGATTGACTCTGATAGGAACCTTGACAATCGGGTATCTGGAGAAGATATTGAGCATCAATGCCGTGCCGGAGGCGAGCCGGCTGCTATTGACCGGCGTGATCATTGTAGCGGCGGTACTGATGCAGCGAGCGGGGAAGAAATAAAAAGTTTG
>JAFGFK010000224.1 GCA_016931135.1 Candidatus Sumerlaeota bacterium
ATACTCGACAAAACCACGCCGGTAAAGGCGCGTCTCGATGCAAGCATCGGACTTGATTATTCGTTAAAGGAAAATTTGGATGTATCAGGACTTGTAACGCTTCTCCGGGATGCAGGAGAGGATTTTACCCTTCGTGAATCAATCCCGTATGTTCTGGGCGGCATTGTCCCGGCATCGTATAAAGCCATTCCCTTACTGGTGGAAGCATTGGATGACAAGGATCATCAAACCCGCATCCTGTCTGCAATGTCGCTGGGATTGATCGGAAAGGCAACGGACGATATCATGATTGCCCTTGTCCGCACCCGGGAGGATGCGGACCTTGATGTCCGGCGCGCTGCGGATGATGCTTTGAAACAGCTGCAGGAATAATTAATGCCCCCATCAGATGTGTAAGATGTTATGATCGGGCGATATCACCATGATATTCCTGGAGGCATTTGGGTTTGTGGCGTCCCTTGCGATAAGCCTCTATACCCTTGACCGCAGCGAAGGCGCCCGCCATGGTGGTGATATAGGGTACCTTGTATTTGATGGATTCCTTGCGGATGTAGGAGTCATCAAATTCGCTGATCCTCCCCGCGGGAGTATTGACAACCAGATTTATCCGCCCGTTCTTGATTGCATCGGAGATGTTCGGTCTTCCTTCGTGAACTTTCAGGATCGATTCTGAACTGATTTGATTTTCCTTCAAAATCCGATGCGTCCCGCTGGTTGCCAGAATCTTGAATCCAAGCTTTGCGAAATTCCCGGCAAGTTCCACAAGGCGCGATTTGTCGCGATCCGCTATTGTAATAAGAACATTTCCTTCTGTGGGAAGTTTCTGCCCCGCAGCCTCCTGGGATTTGAAATAAGCCATTCCAAAGGAATTCGCCATACCCAGCACCTCGCCGGTGGAACGCATCTCCGGACCAAGTAACGGATCAACCTCGGGAAACATGTTGAATGGAAATACCGCTTCCTTTACTCCAAAATGTTTTATCGGCAGATTTTTCAGCCCCAGATCGGAAAGCTTCTTCCCGAGCATGAGCCGGGTTGCGATCTTTGCCATGGAGATGTTGCAGACCTTAGATACCAGCGGCACGGTTCGGGAAGCCCTGGGATTCGCCTCGAGGATGTAAACCTTGTCCTTTGCTATGGCGTATTGGATGTTCATGAGCCCCACAACCTTCATCTCCAGGGCGATCCTTCTTGTGTATTCACTTATGGTATCGAGATGTTTTCGGGGGATGGACGCCGGTGGGATTACGCATGCAGAATCCCCGGAATGAATCCCGGCGAGTTCGATATGTTCCATGATGGCGGGGATGAAGACTTCCTCGCCATCGGATATGGCGTCGGTTTCCGTTTCAATGGCATCTTCCAGAAATTTATCGATGAGGATCGGCTTTTCCGGGGTCACGTCCACAGCCGCGGTCACGTATTCCCTCAGCATGGATTCATCATGAACGATTTCCATGCCGCGTCCTCCCAGGACGTAAGAGGGACGAACCATGAGGGGATATCCGAGGTTCTTTGCCACTGCCAGGGCTTCTTCGAGATTGATGGCTGTGCCTGATTCGGGTTGGGGAATTTCCAGCTTCGCCATCATCTGGCTGAAGCGTTTCCTGTCCTCGGCAATATCGATCGTTTCGGGAGATGTGCCGAGGATGTTGACCCCGAATTGTTCGAGTTCGCGGGCGATGTTCAGGGGGGTCTGCCCGCCGAACTGGCAGATCACCCCGATGGGTTTTTCCTTGTGATAAATGCTCAAAACGTCTTCCACGGTCAAAGGTTCAAAGTATAATTTATCGGAGGTGTCATAATCCGTGGAAACCGTTTCGGGATTGCAGTTCACCATGATGGTTTCATAACCTTCTTCGCGGAGGGCGAATGCGGAATGCACGCAGCAATAATCGAATTCGATTCCCTGGCCTATGCGGTTGGGTCCTCCGCCCAGGATCATGACCTTTGATTTTTTCACGTAAGGCAGTTTATCCGGCGCGTTGTAGGTGGAGAAATAATATGCGGCGTTTTCCACTCCGCTCACGGGAACCGGTTCCCAACCCTCTTTCACCCCGAGGGCAATGCGTCGATTCCTGATTTTTTCCTCATCGAGTCCCAAAATACGCCCGAGATAGCGATCGGCGAATCCGTCCTTTTTCGCCTGGATCAAAAGATCATCGGGCAGCTCCTTATCCTTGTATTTCAGAATTTTTTCCTCCAACGCCACCAGTTCCTTCATCTGCTGAATGAACCAGGGCTTGATCCAGGTTTTCCTGTGAAGGGCTTCAATCTCGATTCCTTTCCGAAGCGCCTCGTACATGATGAACTGGCGTTCGCTTGTGGGAAAGCTGAGGAGGTTCATGAGTTCTTCCGGAGATTTTTTATGGAAATCCCCGGCAAAACCCAAACCATAACGCTTGATCTCGAGGGAGCGAATGGATTTATGGAACGCTTCCTTGTAATTTTTTCCGATGGACATCACCTCGCCCACCGCCCGCATCTGGGTTCCCAGCTTGTCTTCCGCGCCCTTGAATTTTTCAAACGCCCACCGAGCGAATTTCACAACCACGTAATCCCCGGAAGGTTTGTACTTCTCCAGCGTGCCTTCCTTCCAGTAAGGAATCTCATCCAGGGTCAAACCTGCGGCAAGAAGGGAAGAGACAAATGCAATCGGAAAGCCCGTCGCCTTGGACGCCAAAGCGGAGGAACGGGAGGTGCGGGGATTGATTTCGATAACGACCACGCGGTCCGTTTCGGGATCATGGGCAAACTGGATATTGGTACCGCCGATCACCTGGATCGCCTCCACGATGCGGTAGGAGTATTCCTGGAGCTTTGCCTGGAGCGCGGGAGATATGGTCAGCATAGGCGCCGTACAATAGGAATCGCCGGTGTGAACCCCCATGGCGTCCACATTCTCGATGAAGCACACGGTGATCAACTGATTTTTGGCGTCGCGCACAACCTCGAGTTCCAGTTCCTCCCACCCGTAAACCGATTCTTCAACAAGGACCTGGTGAATCATGCTTGCGGCAAGACCCCGGTTGACAATGGTGCGGAGTTCCTCCTGGTTGTAAACCATGCCGCCGCCCGTACCTCCAAGGGTATAAGCGGGACGAATGACAACGGGATAGCCGAGATGCTTTACGATTTCCTCCGCCTCTTCAACGCTGAAAGCCGGGGTACTGCGCGGCATGGGGATATTCAATTGTTCCATGGTTTTCTTGAATATGATGCGGTCTTCCCCCCGTTCGATGGCGTCTTCCTGAACACCGATGATTTTAACGCCATGTTTTGCCAGAATCCCGGATTTCGCAAGGGAGGACGAGAGATTCAGCCCGGTCTGTCCTCCCAGGTTGGGGAGAAGGGCGTCCGGTTTTTCCTTTTCCACAATTTCCGCAAGAGTTTCAAGGTTCAGGGGTTCTATGTAAGTGGCGTCGGCCATACCGGGATCAGTCATAATGGTTGCCGGATTGGAATTGACCAGGATGATTTCATA
>JAFGFK010000225.1 GCA_016931135.1 Candidatus Sumerlaeota bacterium
ACCTTTGATTCTGACTCCCTGCCATTACGCCCTGATGAAAGCCACAGGAAGAACAGTGGACATCGTTGACATCCGCGCCGTTTCCACCGTGTTTCAAATGGAGATCATCCGAACTGGACGCCTGATCTATCGCTCTGATTCTGAGGCGGTTCTTGAATTCGAGTCTCAAATCCTGTCCCAGTATCAAAAACTGAATGAGGAGCGTCTCTTGATTATCCAATCTTTCCAAAAAACAGGAAGGGCTTATGCGGTATGAATGACGTTATCATTAACAAGATTCAGAGCATTCAGCGGTGCGTACAACGCGCCAGAGAGGAATACGAAGCGGATAAAGAGGGTTTCTCCGTTAATTGGACGCGTCAGGATGCAGCCCTTCTCAATGTTCTGAGGGCGTGTGAAACTGCGATTGATCTTGCGAATTATGTTATTCGCACGGAAAAACTTGGAATACCCGTCTCCAGCGCCGATAGTTTCAATCTACTTCGAGTCGCAAATATCGTTGATGATTATTTGGCGGAACGCATGGAGAAAATGGTCGGATTTCGCAATACCGTCGTTCATCAATATACCAAAGTCAATATCCACATCGTCGAGGCAGTTATTAACTCAGGATTGGATGATATCCTTGCGTTTACGGATAAAATAAGGGAACACACCGGTATCTAGAATTGTATTGGATCGATCTACCTAATCTTACCGAATCATTACTCATAAACCACTGAGTATCAATATTCCGCACTCCGCATTTTTACCCTCCGTAGTTAAACCTTGAGTTTAACGAAGGAGGGCGCATTCTCAAATCTTTCATTTCCCCTCATTATATCGCTCGATTATCAATTTGATAATATCCTTTGTGGCGTTTTCCTTCGGGGCGCCGGCTATATAGGTCTCGATCCCGAGCTCCTGCGCGGTCTTTCGTTCCGGCACGGTTTCTTCCGTATAATCCGTTCCCTTGGAATGGACATCAGGATGCAACTGGCGCAAAATGCCATCTACGGTTGGTTCATCGAAAACCATGAGATAATCGATGCACTCGATCGCCTCGAGAATTTCGAGTCGCTCCGATTCCGGATAGATGGGGCGTTTATCTCCTTTGAGTTTTTTGATGGATGTATCGGAATTGACCGCAACAACCAGGATATCCCCGCGAGCCGCGGAATCCTCGAGGTAAGAGATGTGTCCTCCGTGAAGGAGGTCGAAACAGCCGTTTGCGAGAACCACGCGTTTCCCCTGCTTTTTCAGATTCCTGATGATCTCGGTAAGTTCCTCACGCGTTTTGACTTTTCCCATGATTTTTCTCCCTTATTATCTGTTCGTAAACCTTTATCGTTCCTTCGATCATGTTGTCTGTTGTAAAGTATTTCATCAGCTTTTCATAACCCGCCTCAGCGTAGCGATTTTGCGCCTCTTTATCCATGAGAATGCGGATCACGGCATCGGCGAGCGCATCCGGATTTTCCGGTTCTGCGAGAAGTCCATTGACTTCATGCTCCACCACATCCGGGACGCCGCCGGTTCGCGTCGCCACAACGGGCGTTTTCATCAACATGGCATCGAGAAGCGAGGTGCACAGACCTTCGAGGCGCGAGGAAAGAACAAAGAGGTTCATGGCGGCGAGGGCGCCGCCCGGATTCCGGATAAAACCGGTGAGGGTTATTTTGTCATGGAGCCCGAGAGCATCGATGCGACTCTGGAGAACGGGCTTCAACTCCCCTTTACCAATGATGAAGAACCGGGCATTGGGGAAGCGCTCGAGGATGCGCGGCGCAGCGTCGATCAAATAAATCTGCCCCTTGTGATCCGCAAGAGCGGCGATGTTGCCGATCACGATCTCGTTTTCCTTTATTCCATATTCCTTTTTAAATGCGCTGCCATCCCCCGCTGATTTGAATTTTTCCGTATTTATGCCGCTGAAGACAACCTCGATCCGCTCTTCCGGAACGCCGCCATCCATGAGAACCTTTTTAACGCCCTGAGAAATGGCGATGAAGAATATGCGGCTGCTTCTGTATTTGAGCGCGGAAAGGAAATTCCCCCCGATGGGGAAATCCACGCGGCGGGTCACCAGAATGGGGATCGGGTTCCGCATCATTGTGGCGATCCAGGCAAGGGCATGGGCGCAGGCATCATGGGCGTGAATGATATGGATATTGCGCGCGCGACAGATTTCGCGAATGCGGAAGGCGGCGAAGAGGTCAAGTTCGCCGCGCATGGGAATTTCGACCGGTTCGATGCTGCAATCTTTGAGGCATGTCGCCAGTTCCGCATCGGGCTGGGTAACGGCGTGTATCTTATAACCTCTTTGATGGAGTCCCATGCACAGCGAGAGGACCTGGGCTTCTCCCCCGCGCCACGCCTTCTGGGTATCAATATGGAGGATGTTGAATTTTTCCGCCATATACATTTCGTCAAAACATATCATTCAAAAATATATTCATGGAGATCAGGGATTATCGCGATACCATTCGATGGCGCGCTTCAAGCCTTCTCGGAAAGGCGCAACGGTTTCATAACCAAGGATGGCGCGCGCTTTTGAGATATCGGCGAGGGAATGTTTCACATCGCCGGAACGCGCCGCCAGAAAGGCGGGCTTGATATCCTTTCCCAGAATCTCGTCGATCATTCGAATGAGTTCCAGGAGATTCGTATTTTCGCCGCATGCGACGTTCATCATTTCTCCCGCAGCCTTTGGAGCGGAGCACGCGAGTATATTCGCCATTACGTTATTTTCCACAAAGGTGAAATCGCGCGACTGGGTTCCGTCTCCATACACCGGCGGCTGCTCGTTGCGAAGGATACATGTGATGAATTTCGGAATCACGGCGCTGTACTGCGAAGTGGGGTCCTGGTTGGGTCCAAAAACATTGAAATACCGGAGCGCCACGGTTTCCAATCCATAGCATTCATAAAAGGCGCGGCAGTAATACTCGCCTGCGAGTTTGGAAACCGCATAGGGAGAGCGGGGCTGCGGCGCCAGGGTTTCCACCTTGGGCGATACATCGATATTTCCATAAGCGGAAGAAGAGGCGGCATAGACCAGCCGCTTGATCTTCTTTTCCTTTGCCGCTGTGAGGAGATTCACGGTTCCCGTAACATTGGCGTCATTGGATCGGATGGGATCATCCACGGATCGGGGTACGGAGGGAATCGCAGCCTGGTGCAGGATGAAATCCATGCCGTCAACCGCGCGAAGGCAGGTTTGATAATCCGTAAGGGATTCCTGAAGGAAGTCGATTCGATTCAGGAAAGGTTTGATATTCTTCAGTTTTCCAGTGGAAAGATCATCCACCACTCGAACATGCTCCCCTTTCATGAGAAGCGTTTTCACCAAGTTCGATCCGATGAATCCTGCGCCGCCCGTTACAAGATAATTGGGCATCTTGATTCCTTTCTATAATGTGATGATGTGAACCGATATTTTCACTTATGGATTCGACTCACCCGTTATTTTCAGCTGGAGATCGGCAAACCTCGACTTATCGAGCGAGATCACCTGAATCTGGATTGTAACCAGTTTTTTCTCCCGCGCCGCATCGATCGCCTTACCGAATTCCTCGGAGTCATTCACGGGTTTGCCATCCACCTGCGCTATGATCTCATAGAGGTTGAGCCTGGCGATGGCAGCGGGGCTGCCATCCTCCACTTTTGCAATGACGACGCCGGGCGCGTCCTTTTTCATATCCAGAGATCTTCGCACTTCGTAGGTAACGTCCTTGACAGTGAGCCCGAGGTCTTTATCCTTGAATTTGGGTGCGTTCTCGAAATCCACCGGCGCCTTTTCCACGATCAAATCCACGGTTTTTTCCTCCTGATCATGCAGATAGGTCAATGAGATTTTTTTGCCTTCGCCGATGGTTTCGAGGAGATTGTTGAGGTAATTTTTCTGGGTGCGCCAGGGATGTTTTTCCGGCATCTTGAATCCCATGGATTGAAGCTGCGGCGGAATATCCCCTTCATCGAAATCGAAATCATATTCCTCACGGCTTAAAACAAGGTCCAGGCTTTCCACATTCCCCTCGGGCTTGATTCTGAGGAGGATGTCGCCCTGTTTGATACCCAGCCGCGCGGCAGGGGAATCTTCATATACCGTGGAAACGATCAGACCGATGGAACCATCCATTGTTGGTTTTTCCACTTTGAGGGATTTTGCCAGGTCTTTGTTGATGGCGTCGAATTCCACGCCAAGCCAGAAACGGAAATCCTCATCCTTTTCCGCGAGAACCTTGATATTGGGGTCCCAGTAATCTTCCGGAGAGGAGAAGACATCTTTCAGATAAGCGGCGCTGAAAAAGACCTTGTTTTCGCTTCGGGCAAGGTCCCAATCCAGCTCGAAATATTCCCTTCCCATGAAGTTATAGGATTCGGCCTGAGCTGCCTTGCGGATTTCCTCTCCCTCTTTTCTGAGGCGGAGCCACATTCCGGCAAGGCGCCCGTTGGCATCCAGGATGAAGTCCCCATCCTGGATGGGATATTGAGGAGTCCAGTGATACGTGTTATTATAGCCTTTGTAATCTTCGAGCCAGCGGTTGAAAAGGATGCGGATATTTTTTGCGCTGTGTTTTTCCGAAACCCTGAGGGCGTAAAATAACTTGATCCGGGGAATGGTTCCGGCTTTGGTCAGATCGGCAATCTGGGGAAATTCCCCATCCACCAGTTCCACGAGAAACCCGTCGAAGTCCCTGAAGGCGCCCAGGAAGCGCCCCTTCAATTTCTTTTCCCCTACGGTTATGGTAATATCATCGATCAACTTGGCGCGAGCCTGGTTGGGCGCATTGGGGATGAAAATGGTTTTGGGATCGATCGCGGGACCATAACCCTTCATTTCCTGGAGCGAGGTTTCCGCCTTGTCTTCCGCAGCGCTGAGCATGCGTCCGAAAAATCCGCTCATTCCGGAATCGCTCTTGGATTTCTTCCGGAACTCGATCTTCACTTCATGCATGATTCCCGCATAAGCGGTTGCCCATTCCTTTTGTAATTTTCTGTAGTCGCCGTATAAAATCATTTGCGCGCTTGAGAGGGATTCGCCCTTCCATAAACCTGAAGCCTCATCCGGTTCAAAAGCGGTTGTAATATCCAATCCTATGGGTTCACCCCCGGAATTGAATACCATTTTTATTCCTTGTTTGGCGGTGGCGTACGGAAAGGACGAATATTGGAAGGGGGCGGCTTTTTCTTTTTCGAAGAGAGCCGATTGGTTGAGATTGAAGGAAGACTGCAATTCCCATCTTGGTTTGGCGTAAAATAATCCTATCACCTGAAATGGCTCTGTTTCCGGGGAGGGAGCGGGAACATAAAGGGGCATGAGAAGGCTTTTATGAGGTTCTCCATCCGGCTCGAGGATCATGGCGGGAGCGTCCACAAGCAGGGCTTTGATCCGGCATTTTTTCCGTTCTCCATTCCAGGAAATCGCCTCGATATAATCGATCACCGCATCATCCATGCGGAATTCCGGAATCAGGATATCGCCTTTTTCATTGAAGATGACGCCGGAAAAATCCCGGGAACTCTTGTTTTCCACATAAACGGATGCGGATGGTCCATCCGATTCACCTTCATCGATCTCCATTTCCTCGGGGCGTTCCGCCTTTTTGAAGTATATCTCCACCCGTACAAACGCCTTACGCGCAGTTTCAAACGCGGATGAGGGAAGAAGCGGACAATTCGCTTTTTGAGGGGAATCGGAAGCCAGGGAGAAACAGGCGGCAAGCATGACCGCAAACAAAACAGAAAATGATTTCCATTTCATGTCAATCCTCCTCGGAATAATCGTGTCTGTAATCCAGTACAAAAAGGCGCGGGTAATTTTTTCGGAGAACCTTGATCACGACTTTCTTCTCGCGATCTTCATCGCTTGTGATTTCTTCATAAATCCGCTCGATATCCGCCAGCGAGTTGATCGGGATTTCATCGATGGAAAGGATGATGTCATTTTTCTGAAGCCCGGCGTTGTTGGCGTTTCCCGGATAGCGCACCCCCTGGATGTAAATCCCTTCATTCCTCAGGAAATAGAGATCAGGCGTGGAAAATTTGCTGATTTCCTTCACGGTGAAACTCCACCTGCGGCAATCGAAATCCGCGCCTTCGAATTTATCCTTGAGCAGGGGAACCAGCTCGAATTCCAAAGTTTCGCCATTTCGTAGTACTCTCACGCGCGCCGGATTACCGATTACGAGGTCCGCCAGATTGCTTCGGATTTCCGGCAATTCCTCCACATACATTCCCCCCTGAACATCTTCCCCGTTGATCGATATCAGGATATCGCCCGATTTGATCCCGACCTTTTGAGCGGGGGAATCGGAATCCACATTCTGGATCAATACCCCTTTCTCCCCCGGGGTGAAGGTGTTGGTCTGGAAATCCTTGAGCGCCTGAAGATGAAGGCCTGTCCATGCCCTGAGGACCCTGCCATCCTTTTTCAAACGTTCGACGACATCCTTCACCACATTGACGGGAATGGAAAACGCCATACCTTCTGCGAGGCCCACAAGCCCGAGGGTGTTGACGCCGATGATCATGCCGTCCGTATTGACAAGCGGACCTCCGGAATTTCCCGGATTGATCGCTGCATCGGTTTGAATCCATGTATTGTATTTATACTGCGTCTGAAATCCTATGTAGCGATGGACATTGGAGATGATTCCGAGAGAGATGGATCGCGTGAAACCAAAGGGGCTCCCGAGCGCCATGACGAACTGTCCCTCCTGAATAGTATCGGAATCGCCCAGCGGCGCCACGGGGAAAAGCATGGCATTCGAGGGAGACGCTCCATCGCTCTTGGATTCGATTTTGAGAAGGGCGAGATCGGTTTCCGGATCGAGCCCCACAATTTTCGCCGCATACTGATCTTTATCAAAAAGGACGCAGTTGATCTGGATGGCTTTTTCCACTACATGATTGTTCGTGACCACATAGCCGTCTTCGGAAATGATGACTCCGCTTCCAAAGACCTCCTGTTGCCTTTTTTCCCCTGTGGAGAATTCCTCGCAGATAGGCTTGATGAAGACAAGCGCGGGAAAAACCTTACTTTTGGCGTTCTGAATTATGCCTTCGAAATCGAGGTTTCGCTTATTGGAAATATCGCCGGGGGATGAGCCGGAGTCATGCCCTTGGAAAAGACAGCAACAAGACAGAAATAAAGAGAAACACGCCAGGAAAAGTCCATTTTTCACCATGCCATATCTTGCATCCAATTTAATATCCCCTCCTGAAAAAATCAAACGACTATTCTTATAATCTTTCATCTGTCAAAAAAAAACCTGAACCGTTACGAACGTTACCTTAAAAGTTATTTCAATGCCCCTGTTTATGCCGGATTTTACGCAAGAGCGCGGCGTCCAGAACTTCATCCAGATTCTTGACCAATATGAATTTCATGTTATCCCTTACGGCGCATGGAAGGTCATCGACTTCATCCTGATTCTGGCTGGGGAGAATCACAGTTTTGATATTGGCTCTGTGCGCCGCCAGAATCTTTTCCTTCACCCCCCCGATCTTCAAAACCTTTCCGGAAAGGGTGATCTCGCCCGTCATGGCGACATCCTGCCGAACCGGCCGGCTGGAAAGCGCGGAAAGAATAGACGTCGCCATGGTAACTCCCGCAGAAGGTCCGTCTTTGGGGATAGCGCCTTCCGGAATATGGATATGAATATCCACGTTGTTGTAAAAATTGGGGGAAATCCTGAATTTGACGCATCGGGAACGGATGTAAGTGAGGGCTGCCTTGGCGGATTCCTGCATGACGTCTCCCAATTGCCCGGTAAGGGTGAGATTTCCCTTGCCCTTGACAATACTGGTTTCCGTTGCCAGGATTTCGCCTCCCATTTCCGTCCATGCGAGTCCCGTCGCCACGCCGACCTCGCCAGCCTGATGAATATTGAACATATAAAATTTGGGGGGACCGAGCGACTCGCGCACGTTTTCAAACGTCAAGACGTACTTCCAGCGTTTTTTCGCCCGGACCATTTCCTTGGCGACTTTCCTGCATATCGTGGCGATTTCCCTTTCCAGGTTTCTGACTCCAGCCTCCCTTGTATAATTACTTATGATATGAGAAAGAATTTCCCTGGAAAAAACGAGGTTCTTGCGGTTGAGTCCATGCTCCCTGATCTGCCTGGGAATCAGGAACCGCAAAGAAATTTCAACCTTTTCCTCCTGCGTGTAACCGGGGAGCCTGATCGTCTCCATCCTGTCGAGAAGCGTGGGAGGTATATCTTCGGAAATATTCGCCGTTGTGATAAAAAGAACGGAGGAAAGGTCAAAATCGACATCCAGATAATGATCGTTGAATGCGAAATTCTGTTCGGGATCGAGGACTTCGAGAAGGGCGGCGCTCGGGTCTCCATGAAAATCATAGGTCATTTTGTCAACTTCATCGAGGAGAAAGACAGGATTCATGGAGCCGGCTTTCTTCATGTTTTGAATGATTCTTCCGGGAAGGGAGCCGATATATGTGCGGCGGTGTCCCCGGATTTCGGCTTCATCGCGTACGCCGCCGAGGGAAACCCGAACGAATTTTCTTCCCAGGGTTTTCGCTATGGAACGCGCCAGTGATGTTTTTCCCACGCCTGGAGGACCCACAAAGCATAAGATCGGTCCCTTGGGATTTTTCACCAGCTGGTGAACCGCCAGGTATTCCAGGATTCTTTCCTTCACTTTTTTCAAGCCGTAGTGTTCTTCATCCAGGATTTTCTGGGCGCGCTCGATATCCAGTTTGTCGCGGGTCTTTTTCCCCCAGGGAAGGGCGAAAAGCCAATCAAGGTAGGAACGGGAGACGGTTGCCTCGGGGGAAAGGGCAGCCATTCTGCTGAGGCGGTTCCATTCCGCCTCGACCTTTTCCCTGGCTTCCCGCGAAAAGGGAATCTTCTTCATTTTCAGGCGAAGTTCCTTTAATTCCGGATCCTCTTCTTCATCCAGTCCCAATTCCTTTTCGATGACCTTCAACTGCTCGTTCAGGTAAAACTCCTTCTGATTCTTCCCGATGCGGGTTTTGACCTGGGAAAGGATGGTATTTTCCAGTTGCAGCATTTCATTTTCCGCATTCATGAAATTCCCCAATTTCAGGTATTTGGCTTCCAGTTCGATTTCCTCGAGGATAACCTGTTTTTCCTTCACCTGGAAGGAGACATAATTCGCAATGGTATCGATCAGGTGGATAGGGTCCTCGATGGCTTTCACGGAATAAAAAAGGTCTTCCGGGATTCTATCGGAGAGCATGGAGTAAGTATCGAATTGTTTCAGGACGCTTCGCTTGAGCGCTTCCATTTTCTTGGAAGCCTTGTAAACGGGAATACTGGGGACAATATGAGCCCTGAGGAAATCGCCTGATTTAAGAAATTCCTGAACATCGGCGCAGTACAAACCTTCGATCAGAATTTTAGCGCGTCCATCTGCGGTGCGAAGTATCTGGAGAATCTCTCCAACAGTTCCAACCCTGTAGAGGTCCTCGGATACCGGATTATCGATTTCCATGTTTTTTTGGGTTAAAAACAAAAGGCGCTTGTTATCCCCCAGAGCCTGGTTCAATGCGTTGATGGATTGGGAACGCGTGATGAAAATGGGGACGACATTGTGGGGAAAAACCACAATATCCCTTAACGGGATGATGGGCATCAATATCTTATCTTTAGAATTATCCATGTTCACCCTTTGACCATGAAGAAATGAGGGTTAAGGCCGAAAGAAACGCGTCAAGCCAGGGCGGATTTCTTAACGGGAATAAACTCGGGCTCCTTTTTACCCCGGATCACATCGCTGTTGATCCGGACTTCAGAGATTTCCGCAGATTTGCCCGGAATCTCAAAGGTGATGTTCAGCATGACCTTTTCCAGGATGCTGCGCAATCCCCTGGCGCCGGTTTTCATTTCAATCGCCTTGGAGGCGACTTCATCCAGCGCATCAGAGGTGAATGACAGGGTAATGCCTTCCATTTCAAAAAATTTCTGGAATTGTTTTATAATGGCGTTCCTCGGTTCCAGGAGGATTTTCTTCAATTCGACTTCGCCCAGCTGATCCACCACAGCAATAACAGGAAGCCTTCCGATGAATTCCGGAATAAAACCGAATTTCAAAAGGTCCTGAAAATTTACAAGTTCGAGTATCTCGCCCGGCGATTTTTCCTTCTTTTTCTTGATATCCGCGCCGAATCCCATGGCGCGGCTTTGTATCCGGCGTTCGATAATACCCTGGAGACTACTGAAGGCGCCCCCGCAAATAAACAGAATATTCGTCGTGTTGATTCTTATGAAATCCTGGTGGGGATGCTTTCTTCCGCCTGTGGGCGGCACATTCGCTATTGTGCCCTCGATAATTTTCAGCAACGCCTGCTGAACCCCTTCTCCCGATACGTCGCGCGTGATGGAGACATTCTGGGTTGTTCTGGCAATTTTGTCTATTTCATCGATATACACGATGCCCTGCTGGGCGCGTTCCACATCCCCATTGGCGTTGATCAAAAGGGACAACAGGATGTTTTCGACGTCCTCTCCCACATATCCCGCCTGGGTCAAAGTCGTCGCATCGGCTATGGTAAAGGGAACATCCAGTATCTTCGCCAGGGTTTGGGCTAAAAGCGTTTTGCCCGAGCCGGTCGGGCCGATCAACAGGATATTCGACTTTTCCAGCTCCACATCGTTGTTACTGAGATTGAACAGCACGCGTTTGTAATGGTTGTAAACCGCCACGGAGAGAATTTTCTTGGCTTTTTCCTGAGAAATCACATACTGATCCAGGATGGTCTTGATTTCCTGGGGGGAAGGGAGGCGCTTGCTGCTTAAAAGCGACATCTCCTCCATTTGCTGCGAGGCGTCCTGTTTCAATCTTTCATAACAGTGTTCGACGCATTCATCGCAAATATAGATACTGCCGCCAACAGCCTTATGAGAATAACCTTTGAAAAGAGTTTTTACCGTGTGCTGGTCTTTTCCACAAAAAGAACAAAAGAGACGCATTCGATTACCTTTCCTTTTTCATTAAGATTCACTTCAGGGAAATCCATATCCTTGTCATAAGTACATTTATTAACTTCGCAAAATGCGATCAACCGTTTCAAGCGAAAAATACAAGCTAAAAAATCCCTTCCTTTCCCCTCTATACAAGAAAAAATACGCTCAAGATATGTATATATCAATACCCGATTATCAACAAGGTTTTAAATATACTTTAAAAGATTTCATACAATGGATTTCAATCTTTGCCAAGAACATCCGATCCATAATAAGGACGAAGAACTTCAGGAATAGTCACCGTTCCATCGGCGCGTTGACAGGTTTCCAGAAGGGCTATCAGGGTTCTGGGAAGAGCCAGTCCCGAGCCATTCAGGGTATGCGCCAGCTCCGCCTTTGCGCCGGGTTCCCTGCGAAACCTGATCTGCATCCGCCTTGCCTGGAAATCCTCGAAATTGCTGCACGAGGAAACCTCCAGGTAACGCTCCATCCCGGGCGCCCATACCTCCAGATCGTAACATTTGGCTGCGGAAAAAGATAAGTCTCCGGCGCATAATTCCACAATGCGATAATGGAGCCCCAGCCTCCTTAACGCTTCTTCCGCATTTTTCCTCAAGGATTCCAGCTCTTCATAAGATGTTTCCGGAAGCGTCAATTTCACCAATTCAACTTTGCTGAACTGATGAACGCGGGTGAGCCCGCGCGTATCCTTTCCATAGGAACCGGCTTCCCTTCGAAAACAGGGCGTATAAGCAGCGTAATAAATCGGGAGATCGGAGCCGGAAAGGATTTCATTCGAGTGAATGTTGGTAACAGGGACCTCGGCAGTGGGTATGCAAAATAAATCATCGACTTCGCAATGATACATGTCCTCTTCCATTTTGGGAAGTTGTCCTGTTCCTTTCATGGCGTTTCGATTGACGAGGTAAGGCGGGGCGATTTCCCGGAATCCATGCTCCCGCACGTGAAGGTCGATCATCCAGCTGATGAGGCATCGTTCCAGCTTTGCCAGCCCTCCCTTCAAAAGGGGAAAATTGGCGCTGGTGATTTTTGTCGCCCTGGGAAAATCGAGAATATCCAGCGATTCCCCGATCTCCCAGTGGCAACGGGGCTTGAAGTCAAAATGCGGTTTTTCCCCCCACTCCCCGACGAATTTATTGTCTTCGCCGGTTTTGCCAATCGGCGTGGTGTCATGAGGAAGGTTCGGAATGGAAAGAAGGATGCCATGCTGTTTCTCTTCGAGTTCCTTCAAATCCTGATCCATTTTCCTGATCTTATCGGAGAGAATCCGGACGGATTCCTTCAATTCCGTCACATCCCTTCCTTCCTTGATCAATCCGCCGATTTTTTTCGATCTTTCGTTTCTTTCCTGTTTCAATTCATCGCTTGACGCCTGGTATTCGCGTCGGCGTCCATCCAGTATCAAAACCTCGTCGATCAATTGATCCGTCATTCCCTTGGAATGAAGTTTTTCCTTAACCTTCAACGCGTCCGTTCTTATAAGGTGTATATCGAGCATCGATCAGCCTCCTGATTGGCCTCTTGTATCACTGAATGAGAGAGGAGATATGTTGGCGAACCGCATCCAGGGTGGGTTCGATTTGAAGGGGCGCATTGGCGAAATGAGACGCGATTCCCCGATCGGAAAGTTCCGATTTATGATAAAAAACCGTGGCGTCGGGATCCTTGAGCAGATGACCGGTAAGTATTCCCACAACTTTTGCGTCGGGATCGATCACGCCTTTTTCCACGAGTTTTTTCGCCCCGGCAACCGTGGCGCAGGAGGCGGGTTCCGCCCCGATTCCCGCTCCATCCACCCATGCCTTTGCATCCATGATCTCCTGATCGGTAACCTGATCTACAACTCCATTGGACCACGCAACGCCCCTCATGGCTTTTTTCCAGGATACCGGATTTCCGATCTTGATGGCGGTCGCAATGGTATCCGCATTGCGTACGCGTTCGTAGGGGGCGTTGTTTATCCACATTTTGTAAAGCGGATTTGCGCCTGAGGCTTGTATGATCGCAATCCGGGGGATTTTGTCGATAATGCCAAGATCATATAATTCCCTGAGTCCCTTGGAAAGGGCGGAGTTGTTCCCCA
>JAFGFK010000226.1 GCA_016931135.1 Candidatus Sumerlaeota bacterium
GGGTCCTTGGTATCCAGGCAAATGGGGAAGGCGTCCACGCCTCCCAGGTATTTGAACAACAGGGCTTTCCCTTCCATGACCGGCATGCCCGCCTCGGGTCCGATATCGCCCAAGCCCAGAACGCGGGTGCCGTCGGAAACTACAGCTACCATATTGCCCTTGTTCGTATGTTCGTAAACCTTTTCCGGGTTGGCTTGAATATCCTTGCAGGGCGCCGCCACGCCGGGCGTGTACCATATAGCGAAGTCGTTGACGTTGCGCACCACGCACTTGGCGGTCACGCTGATTTTTCCCGTGTAAAAGGGGTGGAGGATCATGGCGTCTTTGGCGGGCTTTTTCGCCTTTTCGAGGAGCTCTTCCTTGGTGACTTTTTGCGTCATTTAATGAAATCTCCTTTCATGAACTATAAAGAAAATCAAAAATACAGCCATCCTGTACCAACAAAAACCCGACTATTGTGCCCTGTAGAAACATTCCGTCAACAAAGAATTTCGATACCATTCATTCGAGAGGGATTCGCCGGAAAGGGAGACGTTTGAAAAATAAATGATGCGCATTCGGGAAAAGAGGATATGTGGCTTTTTTCTTGATTTTCAAAATTCAAAGGTGAAATAACAATGCGATTTTTTTTCAAAGGAGATGCAAGATGAGATTTTTCTGTTTTTATTTCATGACATTCTGTTTTATGGTTTTTATTACTTCTCCCCTTTACGCCCAGGGCGAAAAAGGGAAGGAGAAGCCTCTCCCGCCGGGGACCTACGCCGTTTTCGATACGAGTATGGGAACGATCATCTGCCGTCTTTTTACGGACAAAGCCCCGAAAACCACCGCTAATTTCATCGGTCTCGCAGAAGGAACCAAGGAATGGAAAGATCCCAAAACGGGACAGATGGTCAAGAAACCCTTTTATGATGGTCTTATTTTTCATCGCGTCATTCCGGGTTTCATGATTCAGGGAGGATGTCCCCTCGGAACCGGATTCGGGGGACCCGGATACAAATTCGATGATGAATTCCACCCGGAACTGCTTCACAGTAAACCCGGCATTCTCTCCATGGCTAATGCGGGTCCCAATACGAACGGGAGCCAGTTTTTCATCACCGAGGTTCCGACGCCTCACCTCAATTCCCGCCTTCAAGGCGGCGTCAAACGCGGACACGCGGTATTCGGCGAGGTGTTCCAGGGAATGGATGTGGTCAGGAAAATTGCAAAGGTCGAAAGAGGCGCAAACGACAAACCATTGAAGCCGGTTGTTATCAATAAGCTGACGATCCGGCGGGTGACGGGCAAGGAGGATTCCGCCGAATCGGCGCCGAAGAAAGATTCGGAAATCCGAAGACCCTCTGTCGCTTCCGAGACAAATTATACGCAACCCGAAACCAATTACGGGAAGAAATAAGACCGTCGGAATCGCCCCTGTTTTCAAAAACAATAGGTTGTTTTTCGAGGGTTTTTTATTCCCCCGGATTTTTTTCGCCAAACATCAGGGAAAGGACGTCTTGATCCTTCATGATTCCGGAATCGATGATCCCCAGCGTTTTCAACAGATAAACTCTTATTCCTACTATACGCCTGTAATCCAGATAAGGAGAATACGCCGCCAATTCCGCAGGGGAGGGAAGCCTCAGTCTTTTTCGAACCTCTTCGGAGGAGGAAAGAGACAGCGGGATTTCAAAGGCCTCCAGGATCGGCTTGTTCCCCGCCGTTCTCTTTAAAAATAGCGCCTCCCGATACCCCAGATAACACAAGCCCCACGCCTTTTGTTCCTTGAAATGTTTCAATAACGGCTCATCTTCATAATCAATCAGGGCAATCGTAACATCGAACTCGCGACAAAAGTCTTCCGGAGACTCTTCCCCCGTATAAATATCCCAGTACCGCTCAAGAAGTCTTATGGGAAAAGGCTCCGCCCTTCCATCAACGCAGGGACGAACGCGGGGCGTAAGCCTCCAGATCAGATAGCCGCCATAGCCGTAACGGGTAAGGATGTTCCCCTGGACGCCTGCGGATTCCATGAAATCCGCGGAAGCGCGCGGATACAGGCTGTCGTCGATTCCAAAACCAAAAGGTCCATTCAGGATATGTCGTTTATATAACGCCCCCGATGCAATCATGAAATTGAAAAACAAAAGAAAAATCCATAGCATCCCGATGTTGACGCGCTCCCGGATTCGTCCCCATGGAACCTTCGCTCCACGGCTCTCATGCCAATGGGCATAATTCCATAAAATGACCGCCGGGGAAAAAAGACACAGAAAAACCGCATGCCGCCTGGATAGCAGGGTCATCAGGATCAACAGGCACAAAAGACCGACGTGGGCGAATCTCACGTTTCGCGCGTTCAGGATGAATCCTGAAATCGCCGCCAGAACGAACCCCATGATAACGACCTTGTGAAAAAGGGGATAATCCTGCCGAAAAAGGGGACGCCATTCTACAATGAACTTACCATACTGCGGCGCGCTCATCACCTCGATTATCTCTTTATGGAGATGATACCCGTAAGGATTGAAAAAGGATATCAAAACCAAAGCGGGGAGAACGAGCCACTCCCGGGACGCCAGATTCTTGTTTCGAACGCCTCTTTCCAGTATATAAAACACGGCTGTAGGAAAAGCCATGAAAAAGCCGCTGTGAAAATTCGTCCAGACTAGTTGGAGAATCAATGCCGCAACCCAGAAACGGATGCGCAGCGCCCGATTCCGGTTCATTTCCCACAAACAGACAAAGCCGGTAAAAAAGACCAGGCTGAACAGTTCGGGCCTGATGATCATTCTTCTCGAAAGGATCATGCCGATAAAGGGAATCAGGAGGGCGACGCCGAACAAGGGTATGCGGGAAAACGATCCCTGTTTTCGCCACACAAACGCCGGGACAAACCCCAGGAAAAGCGCCAGGCAGGCGAGTACGCAACGAAGGGCGATCAAACCATTATACCCCGCGACAGCGAAGATCGAATATGCCAGGATTTCAAAGGGCATGTATTTGTTCATCCAGGGTTTGCCATAAATCGCGCAGGTGAAAATGTCTCTGGTGAGAAAAGAACGGGATTGAACCATTTCTCTTCCTGAGGATAAAAGCCACCAGGTGTCGAAACCCTTCAGGGGAAAAAAACAGAGAAACAGAAAACCGATAGCCGCGATTCCAACCGCCCCCCATAAAAAGAAACGCATCAGGTTTTTTTGTTCAGGAGTATCTTTGAAGAGCATGCCTTTTATCCTTGGAGAAGGAGGGCGCCCCGAAAATACGTAGGAAAGCCATACTTTACGGGTAATATTTTTCAAATAGATGAAATATCGCCAAAACAGATTGTTCAGGGTTTCAATGCGCCTTGAATCACCGGGGCAACCTTTGCCCAGGGGGTGTCGGACAACATAACCGCACGGGCGGTTTCTTTTCCACTAACCGGTTCCATCACGACAAACGCGGGAACCTTGTTGACCTTGAACGTCTCCGCGATCTTCCCTCCCTTGAGCTGATTGACCTCTATTTTCAGGAGGATAAACTGGGATAACAGATTGAGGGCGTGGGGGTCCGCCTCGAGGATCGGGAGCAGTTCCTGATACATCTTCACGCGCGGGGCGTAGAAAAGAATCAGGAGGGATTTCTTTTCTGCAAGGCCTTTCTGCCAGGCTTCCTCCGGAATGGTCAACCAGTTGTGGCTCAGGCTATCGGAAGGAGTAGGGGAGTTCATGGAAAGGAGGGGATTGGCAATGCTATTTGAAGGAGAACTGGCAACTTCCTGGGAGACCCAGGGCGAATCAGGGAAAGGAACGTCTTCAGGGGTCCATTGAACAGAGAGATTATCCGCAAAACATTCCCCCGGTTTGTCCGGGGCGGAGGCAACCATGATCCCCGCCCGTAAATTTCTGAGCGCTCCTTCCATGATGGGTGAAAAACTCAAAGGAGAGCCATCGATGGCGCAAATGATTTTCTCCTTCCCCTCGAATACGATCTGGAAGCGATGCCAACCGGGTCTTCTCAGGCTCAGATTCCTGATTTTTTCATGAAGATAAAGTACGGGCGCGCCCTTTTTGATATATCCATTATTATAGGAAAAATAAATATTCTGGTTGTCAATGCCGAAACGGTACCAGTTCCAGCGTTTGACCATCTCTCCGATTTCATGATCCACGGCAAATACCGACATGGCGGGGTAAGGTTCCCCTTCATGGGGAAGGTAAAAATCCGCCTGGTATAGGGCGCGTCCTTTATCTCCCAGAAGGTTTCGATTCAAAGTCAAGGAATCCACCACGGAAAGAAAACGGGCTTTTTCCCCGGTTTTGAACCGCAAACCAAAGGGACCGCATTCGGAATGGGCTTTTCCATCGAGAATGGAGGGAGGGGTTCCAGGCGCCTGATAATTATGAACGAACACCGATTTGGGGGAGGCTTCATGGGAGAACTCCAGCGTCGAAGGTTTTATTCCATCATCGAAATTATCCCATACGAAAACCTTGTATTGACAGAATGCGGTTCCCATTAAAAAAAGGAAACACGCAATCGGAACGACTTTCATTCCAAAAGCTTTGAACATCAGATTTTCCGTTTCTATTTTTTATTTATGTATATTATTATCTATTCCTTCGAACCGGGTCTCGTCAACATTAATTTGAAAACTGACGCGCGCCCTATCGGGGGAGCGAAAAATTATTATTGCAGTTTTTTCCGGTGAGATTTATGAACAAAACGCTTAAATAGAAATGAAGAAAAAAGTTGGGAATACAGGAGAATGCCATGAATATAAAAACCGCTGTCGTCAGTTTTGAACACATGCACGCCTGCGGATACGCCGCGGCGCTGGAAAGCAGCCCCAAAACCGCATTTGTCGCCTTTGCCGAGGATGATCCGGTACGATACGCTCAAATCAGGAAATTATTCCCCAAAGCCGCAGGGTATAAAAATATTGACGATCTTCTGAAAAAAGCGGAGTTCGATGCCGTTGTCATAACATCAGCCAACGCAAGGCACAAAGATCATGCCGTTAAATGCGCCCGCGCTGGAAAGCATATCCTGTGTGAAAAACCCATTGCCACCACCCTGAAGGACGCCAAAGCGATCATCGAAGAATCCCGCAAAGCCGGGGTCAATCTTCAAACCGCGTTCCCCGTTCGATATTCCCCAGCTATCCAATGCGCCAAAACAATTCTTGCGGATAAGAAACTCGGGCAGATCATGGCGATAAAGACCACTAACCACGGGAGTATGCCGGGAGGCTGGTTTGTCGTCAAAAAATTATCCGGCGGCGGCGCTATCATGGATCATACCGTTCATGTGGCAGACCTGCTTCGTTACCTGCTTGAGGAAGAATTCACACAGGTTTATGCGGAAAAAACAACACGGATTCATACCCTTTCCGTTGAGGATTGCGGCCTTTTGATGATGAAAATGTCCGGAGGCGCCTTTGTCTCCCTGGATACCAGCTGGTCCCGTTCCCCTTCCTATAAAATATGGGGAGACGTTACCCTCGAGTTTAAAGGAACCGAGGCAAATTTATCTGTGGATTGTTTCCCGAGGGCGCTGGATATCTATCAAAACGCAACCATGAAACATTCCTCACTTTCCGGGGGAGACAACCTCGACCTTGCCCTGATCGAGGATTTTGCAGAGAGCATTTCCTCCAAAAAGGAGCCATTCATCACAGGGGAAGACGGTTACCGCGCCCTGGAGCTTGCCATCGCCGCGTATCAATCCATAAAAGACCGTAACCCAGTCAATCTTCCCTTATAGAACCTGTAACTATGATCATTTATTATCAAAATGAGTAAACAGAGTTACAAAAAATGGGAATCCGTTTACTCAAAATACCCCTGTATTATTCTATAGCCCTTAACTATGAGAATATTCCATAGAGAGTTCATGGATTGCCTTTTTATAAAGCAAGTAATATCATATATTTACGAAATTCCGGGGAAATTTTCCGGTTTCTTTTCAAACCGATTCAATTTTTGGCATCCCTATTGCATATAGATAACATTAAATCCCATATTAATTTTTAAACGGAGGTGAACAAAACATGAAGAAAGGCTTTACTCTCGTCGAAATCATGATCGTGGTGGCTATCATCGGTATCCTGATCGCTATCGCGGTTCCGGGCTTTCTGAGAGCTCGTGAAAATTCCCGCGGTCAAGCTTGCCAGGAAAATCTGACCAAGATCGATGGCGCCAAGGAACAATGGGCTCTGGAGTTCAAACACTCCAATGGAACTCAAATTACCGACAGCGCGGCATTCCTTGCTGACCCCAACATTTTCGGTTTGAACGGTTATGTCAAGAAAGAGCCCAAATGCCCCTCCAGTGGCACTTACACGGTAAACAACATTGGCGTAGATCCTACATGCTCCATTGGTACGGATAATGGCCCCTTTATCGATCACACAATGCCCGATTAATCCATTAACTTGATAGCAGGGCGGGAAAACGATTCCCGCCCTGCTCCTTTTTTAAGGCAAAAGGGGAAAGGCAGGGGTGAAATGTCAAGAATCAAAAATTGCCAGGGTATGACTCTCGTGGAAATCATGATTGTTCTGGCGATAATCGGAATTGTCGTTGCCATTACAATACCCGGATGGATTCGACAGAGAGAATCAAGCCGCGGCGTTGCCTGCCAGGAAAATCTCACCAAAATCGAATATGCCAAAGAAATGTACGCCTTTGAACACAAACTCACGGGCGATTATGAATTGGAAATGTCGGACCTCTGGATGGAAGACGGAACCGGTTATCTGAAATTCGAACCGAAATGTCCCGCCGGAGGCACATATTTCGTTAATCCTATTAATACAAAACCTTCCTGTTCCTACTTCAGGCATGAACTTTTTGCCGGCGCGCCTACCCATGAATCTCCCTGGTAGGATTGCCATCTCACGCTTATCTCATTCTTTATCCTTTATCTCACACACTATCTCAATTGCCACATCCGGACAAACCAGCGCACAGTTGGCGCAACACAGGCACGCATTTTCCGGATCATCATATCGAGCCGGGTGATACCCCTTTTTGTTGATGCGCGTCTTATCGATCGCAATCAGATGCCGGGGGCATACCTCCACGCACAATCCACAACCTTTGCACAAATCCTGTTTGATTGTAACAGGCGTGAATTCCACGCATTCTTCGGTTTGAACTTTTTCGACTTTTCCCATAATTATAACTCCTGTAAAACGAATTTATTCTTCCGCGGGGCGCATCTTGGCTCCGGAAATCGGGATCAAGGTCTCATCCCGCATTCCTGGAAACGGAGTCAAGACGCGCCCCTTTCCAGGGTCTGAAAAATATCTTCCTTCCACCTGAAACATCTGACAAAATGGCTTTCCATCGCTCCTGAAAGAGGCGGGATATTCGCCACGCAATCCGGAACAGCGCCGGGGCAACGGGGATGAAAACGGCATCCGGGGGGATGATGGGCAGGATCCGGAACGCTTCCTTTTATGGCGTTCAACCTTTTTATCTTTTCCCCTTCCTCCAAACGGGGGAGGGCTCTCAATAGTCCTCGCGTATAGGGATGCAGCGGTCTTTTAAAAATATCACTTGAGCGGGCATATTCCACAATCATTCCGGCATACATTACCATGACCCAATCCGAAATTTCCGAAATGACGCCCAGATTATGGGAGATGAACAGGATCGCTGCATTGTATCTGCTCTTCAATTCATTGATTAAATTCATGATTTGCGCCTGAACCGTGACATCGAGCGCCGTGGTCGGTTCATCGGCAATCAGAATATCCGGACGGCAGGCAAGCGCCATGGCGATCATGACGCGCTGCCTCATCCCGCCGGAAAGTTCGTGGGGATATTGCAACGCCCTCTTCTCCGGATCGGGAATTCTCACCTGATTCAGCATGAAAAGGGCTTCCTCGCGGGCTTTTTTTCCGCTATATCCCCGGTGAATCCGAAACGCCTCCGCAATCTGATCGCCGATGGTATAGACGGGATTCAGAGAGGTCATGGGTTCCTGAAAAATCATGGAAATCCGGTTTCCGCGAATTTTTACCATGTCCCTTTCCGGTAAGGACGCCAGGTCTTTTCCATCAAAGAGTATCTGTCCCGATACAATGCGACCCGGGGGCTCCGGAATCAGCCTGAGAATGGAAAGGGCGGAAACGCTTTTACCGCAACCGGACTCGCCGACCATTCCGAGGGTTTCCCCCCTGGAAAGGCTGAATGAAATTCCATCCACCGCTCGCGATATACCGTCATCCGTGAAAAAATGCGTTTCAAGGTTCTTCACTTCCAGAAGCGGTGGAGACATCGCCTTCATGATTCGCGCGCCTTTATTCAAAAATAGGCATTTTTATCCAATACCCGGCGTTTAACTGTTCTCGATGATTAATTGAATCATACAAAAAGACAGGCAAGATCAATCACTTTTTTCCGGGAAAAGCGGTTCTCCGGTTATGTCAAAAAGTATATGTTCCACTTCCCCGGGGATTTCCGGAAACATTTCCTCGATCCGGGTTTTAGGGGGATGGGGAGCAATCCCTCTTTCCTCTCCCAAAAGGCGCAACCTCGTTTTCGATAAGACCTTCTTCATCATTAATTATCAGATATTCCCTGGAATCAATTGTACATACGGATCACCTGGCGGATCATCGATCTATCGATTTTATTGATTCCTTTTCCCGCCGCATACTGAAGGGCGTTATGGCATAACCGGTTGATTTCGCGGGGAACGCCGTCCGTCGCCTCGTGAACAAGTGAGAAGACGTCCGCTTCGAACAAATCGCTTTTTCCTCCAGCCATGAGGCAACGAAATTTGACATACTGTTCCACTTCGCTTGAGAGAAGGGGGCGCAGGTGCGCGCGAATGAACATCCTCGACAAAATCGCCCGGTATTTTGGTTTGTCCAGCTTGGCGAGAAACGATTCCTCCCCGAAAAGAAGAATGGTAACCAGCTTTTTCTGCGCCGTCTCGATATTGCTCAGGGTTCGCAGGAGATGAAGCGTATCCCCATCGAGAAAATGCGCCTCGTCAATCAGGAAAATCGGTTTCTTCCCCTCTCTGTGGAGCTGGTAGATTTTTTCCTGAACAATATTGATCAAGACATGGAGCGGCTTATGATCCGTAATGTCTTCGATTTCAAGTTCCTGGATCAGTTCCTTGAGAAGGGCGCTGCGGGAAATGCGAGGATAGGCGAGAACCAGCGCCGGCTTGAATCTGTTCATGTCCAGTTCCTGAAGGAGTATCTGGGTTAAAAGCGTTTTCCCCGTTCCGCTCCGCGCCGTGATAAGCCCGAGGGAAATGTTGTCTTCGATGCATCTTTTCATTTTGATGTAGGCGTCTTCATGAGCCTCGGTGCGGAAAAAATATTCCGGGTTGACGTTGTCCGGAAAGGGATGTTCCCGAAGCTGGTAGAATTTCTGTGGATCGGAGGTTTCGCCGCGAAATTCCGCCTGCGTGGGACCCGATTCCGGCAAATCCACCATTTCCACCACATTGACATTCCGTGCGCTGGACATATCTTCTCACTCCTTGAATATGAAAATGTCATTGTTCGCTCGAGCAGCGTTCAAAAAGAATTCAGGGCGTCAAACGGCGGCGCCCGCCATGGTTCTTCTCAGGGCGCCCATCAAATCCTGGAAAGAAGATTCCTTCCTTGTATTGACAAACACCCTTTCGCTCAGGATCATGTCCGTAATCGCCTTGACGCATTGGGCGGAAGGGGATGTCGGGTAAGAAAGGAGAAGCGGTTTCCGAAGCTGGTTTGCCGCCTTGATATAGTCATCGGATACAATATAACCCAGGTCTCCCAGTGCGTAATTCAGGAATTTTTCTACAGCGACATTGATGCGGTTGAAGACATTTTTGCTGTGATACATGTTATCGACCTCGTTGGTAACCAGACCGATCTTGGAATTGGGCTCCATGCTCAAAAGAATCTTGATGATGGAATAGGCGTCGGCGGAAGCCGCGACGTTGGGCGTTGTCACCACGATGATTTCATCCGCAAACGTGGCGAAGCGGAGCACGTTTTCCGAGATGCCGGCGCCTGTATCCACGATGAGATATTCCACGTTTCGTTCCAGCTTGTCGAGCTGCCTGAGGAGCAACCGGCGTTCCTCTTCCCTGAGATTCGCGAGTTCGCGCACCCCCTGTCCTCCGGAGAGAATCTGGATTCCCAGAGGTCCCTGCGCGATGACATCCTCGAGGGCGAATCCATCCTGGATCAGATGGGAAAGGTTGAACTGGGGTTTCACGCCCATGAGGATGTGAACGTTGGCAAGCCCCAGGTCCGCATCGAAGATAGCGACCTTTTTCTGGCGCAGGGCGAGGGAAATGGCAAGGTTCACCACGAGCGTGGTTTTCCCCACCCCCCCCTTGCCGCTGGTAACGGCGATCACCCGGGCATAAGAAGAAGGGCGCGCGGAAAAGGGTTGATTCTTCCCGTTTCCCCCTGAAGATTCCTTCTTTTTCAAAAATTTCTTGAGTTCCTTTTTGACCTCGTCAAGGGAGAACCCCCTTTTCGTAACGAGGTCCCGGATGCGGATCAGAATATCGATCTGATCTTCATTGAAATAACGGCCATCAATATCGAGGCTGGTAAAGGAAAGGTATTCCTTAAAGGCGGTTTCATAAAAACGGATGGCGCTCTCTTCGAGCCCTGTTTTTTCCACAACCTGCTTGATCGAGAACTTGCGTTCAATCACTTCTGCCACCTCCTACAACAAATACTGCTAATCAACAGGAACAGACTTCAGGAGCAAGTTACATGTTTTTCCTATTCAATTGTTGAAATCGACCATAATTCTCCCCTCTTTTGCGTGTCAATAAAAAAATAAAGCAAATTGCAATAAAAATCCAGGTATTTTACGGAAATATTATGCTAAATTATAGATACAGCGCCTCCCCTCATAACAGATATTCTTATAATTTTTATGGATTTTTGGTAACGGAATGTCGTATAGAAATTTTTTTATCGAAATATTCAATGTTTCGGAAAGATATTTATGATTAGAAAAAAAACCAAGGTCTGGCGCTGGGCGGCTCTCTTTTCAGTCGCCCTTGCCCAGTTGCTTTTCCCTGTTCCATCTTTCTCTCTTGAGATAACATCGGTTTGGGTGGGTGGTGACGGTTTCTGGGAGAATGACAACTACTGGCTCCCGAACGGGGTTCCGGATAATGACGCCGGCGCCTCCTATTCCGTTTTTATCGATGGGGGAGACCCGACCTCCTCCACGGTTTATTTTTCCATAGACGATCCCGACTTTTCGATTTCCAATCTGACAATCGATCAGGGAGACATGCTGATCCAGCAGGACCTTTCCATATTCACAGTGGAAGGCGGGGATATCATCAATAACGGAACATTGTACGCCTCGGCGCCAACCGGCGGCGCCACCCTGATATTCACCGAAGATTCCATAATCACTGGAACCGGAACCATGGATTTCCTGGGTTGCCTCTCGTATCTCATCACAATCAACGGCAAAGAGGTAACGCTGGGGCATCTGCAGAAAGTCAAGGGACCTCTCAACTTCCTTTTCGAAGACGGCGTCTTCACCAACCAGGGGGAAATCAGGCAGTATGGAAC
>JAFGFK010000015.1 GCA_016931135.1 Candidatus Sumerlaeota bacterium
CTTTTTTTAACCTCCCGTTCATTCCATGTTTACGCGTTTTATTTTTATCATAATAAAATATTTTTATATCTCTAACCAAATCAGAAAACCGAATGCAACATTTTTTTATCAAATTCATGATATTTTTTTATTTTTATTGTCTCTATATTTCTCACATTCGCTACAGAATTTGAGTTTAAATTATATTGACTGATTTTTAATGTCAAGATATAAATTTAAATATATTTCTTCTCATTTGCGTAAAAATATCATTTCATTTGTAAGGGGGAACGGAAATGAAAGTCAAATTTTCTTTGAGTAAAATCCTTTTTTATTTTTCCCTGGTTTCCTTTCTTTTGTTTATAGGCGGTTCCTTCCGCGTCTTTTCCGCTGATTTCTATTTTATCCCCGATGCCCTGATCGGGCAGTCCGATTGCTTCCATGACGCCCCCAACAGAATTGATGGTAAAGGGCTGAATCATCCCATGGGAATTGCCGTTGACGTCAACATTACTCCCAATCATCTCTATATTGCCGATTACGGGAATAACCGTGTTCTTATCTGGGGAAATATTGATGACGCCTTTATGGGTAAAGAGGCGGATATGGTTCTTGGACAGAACGATTTTGGAGGAGACCGCCCCAATGTCGGGGGGATTTCTCCGACTTCCCTCTCTGCGCCCTTGGGTCTTTTCGTCGCTTCCAACGGGAATCTTCATGTATGCGACTCCGGAAATAACCGTATCCTTATCTTTTCTCCGCCGATTGCCAATGACGTCATCGCGGATGGACTTCTCGGACAATATTCCTATGACAGCGGCGATCCGGACGCTGGAGCCGCCATATCCAATGTCGGATTTTACTATCCCACGGCGGTGATTGTCGATACCGCCCTGAATGTTTATGTCACCGATACGTTCAATAACAGAGTCCTTTATTTCATGGAGCCCATGGGAACTTCAGGCGATATCTATGCCGATAAAGTCATAGGACAATCCAGTTTCAACTCCGGGCTCCCCAATGGGGGATCTCCCGATCCCGTCTCCACCTCTCTTTATCAACCCGTGGGTCTGGCGCTCGATCTTTCCGGCAACCTCTGGATTTCCGATTCCTATAATAATCGCCTGATCCGCCACGATCAGGTTATTCAGCAATATCTGAATCAGGCAATGGTTCAGCAGGCGCAACCCTTGATGTCCACCAGTTATTACAACTGGGATGGCGTCAATCCCCAGTCGAATGCAAGCCCTTATTCCTTTGGCGTTGATACGCCTTCCGGCATCGCCTCGGATTCCTACGGTCAACTCTATGTGGCGGATTCTCTCAATAATCGCGCGCTTCGCTGGAATAATCCCTCAAACCCGGCGACTTCCGCCAATTTTGTATTTGGCCAGTACGGAAGTTTCAATACCAAGGATCCCCATCTTGATTCTCCCGGCGCTGGAACGCTTAATTACCCCACTGCCATGGCTTTCGATTCCCAGAAACGCCTTTACATCGTGGATTCGGAAAATAACCGGATTCTGCGCTTCCCGAATCCATCAACAAGCTATGTCGCCGATGGCGTTTGCGGCCAATACGATTTTACCCGCATCAAGCCGAATCTGGTGGATGGAACCGGTCTCCAGAACCCCGTGGACATCGCCCTGGATACCAGTTATTCTCCCCCTCGACTTTATATTGCCGACCAAAACAATAACCGCGTCCTGGGTTGGCATTCCCTTATCGAAGCCCTTCTTGGCGGGCCGGCTACTTTGGTCCTCGGGCAGCCCGACATTTATTCCAATGATCCCGGATGCTCCCAGAATCAGTTGAATGGTCCCTCTTCCGTTGCTGTGGACAGCTCCTCCAATGTCTGGGTGTCCGATACGTATAACAATCGCGTTGTGGGTTTCCAGAATCCCTTTATTTATGACAGGAACGCCGACATCCTCCTCGGGCAGGCGGACTGGATTTCAAACAGTCCCAACAGGGGAAATTCCACGCCTGGCTCGAACACCTTTTCCTCTCCCGATGGCATCCTGATCGAAAATTCGGGGCGTTTGTGGGTGGCGGATGAAATGAATCACCGGGTTCTGGGTTTCTCCAATCCTTACAGCGTCCCCTTCGAGGCTAACCTTGTCATCGGACAACCGGATATGTCCTCCAATTCTCCCAATTATCCCTCTCTTGGTCCCCAGAGCCTGAATTACCCCACCGATATCGCCCTGGATTCACTTGGAACCATGTTTATATGCGATTCCGGTAACAACAGGATTCTGGGATTCCCCTCACCTTATTCCACGGCTGATTTTGTCTTTGGTCAGATGGATAACCTCTATACCAACGACTCTGATGTGGGCGGCACGGTAAGCGCTTATGGTTTGAATTATCCCACCCATATAACTATGGGCAAGAATAATACCCTTTTTGTATCGGATGTCATGAATTCACGCATTCTTGGATACTTTATGGCGGGAACCAATACGGGCGACTCTGTCGCCGATCTGGTTCTGGGGCAGAATGGGGATATGAACGCCGGTGGATTGAGAACGGGAGAAGAGCCCATGCCGACCAATTTGAGTATGCCCTCCGGTTTAATACTCGATGCCGGAAATAATCTTTATGTCGCTGACGAGGGATTTAACAGGGTTCTTGGATTCCATATCCCCGAACCGCCCGTTCTTAAAAATGCCGTCTATATCGATTTTGACAGAAATTCCCTGATGAACGCCGATGACCGGTTGATACTTTCCTTTTCCCAGGCGGTGAAGATCAACCTCGGCGCCAGCCTTTTCGATTCGGATTTCAATCTCCCGCATTCCGGGGATTATCTGGGGGATGGCTTCCAAACCTTCATCAATCCCCTGAAAAGAAATAACCTGGTGGTCAAACTGGGGAGTTCCCCATCCCTGGTGATCCCGGGCAGCGGATCGTCTTCCTCCTCGATCGGCGTCACCTCCGATGCCACGGCAAAGATTCTCTCCTTTTATACGAATCTCGGCGCCATTCCCACCCAGCCGATCGATATCAAATATATCATAAAACCTCCTGATCCACAGCAATTCGGCCCGGAAGGAGGAACCCTTCAGGTTTCCGATGATCCGGACGCCCTTTTCAGAAGACACAAACTGTATCTCCCCCCCGGATCCGTTTCTTCCGAATATAAGGATATGTACTGGTTCTCCATTGAGATTCCGGATATCGATCTACCCTACCTTTCCGCCATCAAAATCCAGGCGGTTTCAGAGGCCTATGTTACCCTGGAATATCTGGGAGATGGCGTTGATACGGAAGGTGGGTATATGGAGAAATATATCCGGATTGCCCGCCTTGTTGAGGTATCTCCCGGGGTATGGGTTCCCGATTGGCAAGCGGGATCTTTCGCCCTTGATCTCGACAATAATACCATCACGGCTCTTCTTGCCAACCTGTATTCCAATACCGGCGGACTTCCGGGCAGCAAGGGAAACGCGCCCTTCTGGGGAATCAGCGGGGACACCATCATCACCGATGCCCGAAAACTCGTCGATGAGAACAGCATGAATATCGAGGAGGAATCCGGCGGCGGAGGCAAAAAACCCTTCAAAAGCGGTTCGGCTTGTCTCTCTCCCAATCCCGACTGCATTTATGTAAATCATGAGCTCTGCATTGCCGGTTATATCGAGATACCATCAGGCGGTTATAATATTACGATCAGGCAGGCGGTCGCTTCGGAAAGGGAAGGCTTTCCCGATCAGAGCGGCGCCGTTTTTGTCCTTGAATCCGATCCGGATTTCCCCACGGATGTCCCCTTTGATCTGACTATTCAATATGTCCCCAATTCCGATCCTGATCTTACGGATGTCGTGACGCTCGATGGCGAGCCCGGTTTGGAGGGAAAATTGAGAATGGTTCGTAAGAATCTTTCCTCCGGCGTCTTCGAGTTTGTTTCAGAATATAGCTCCGTTAACCTGAACGAAAACTATACCCTGACAACTTCTGGAGTGAAAAATCTGACCTCGGGCGGGATTGGAATCTACGGCGTTGCGGTCAATAACAGCTCGGAATCCCTTATCACCAGCGCATCGAACTGGAGTCTTTACGAATAATCATTTTCGATCTTTATATGCGTGAAAAAAGCCGCAGACGTTTTTCCTGCGGCTTTTTGATTTTCTGCGATTTTGGGTCAAAATATATGAACCATTAATCCGCTTCGCAGCTTTGGCTCGAACCACGTGGATTTCGGCGGCATGACCTTTCCCGCATCGGATACCTCCATGATGTCTTCGGTATGCGCCGGATGAAGGAGAAAGGCGACCTCGCCCTTACCCTCATCAACCTGCCTTTCAAGTTCCTTTGTTCCGTGAATACCCCCCACAAAGCTGATACGCTTGTCCGTTCGGGGGTCCTTTATTCCCAGAACAGGATCCAAAAGATAACGCTGAAGAATATTGGCGTCCAGTTTCATCACCGGATCATCTGTTGGATGTTCCCCGGGCTTATCTATAAGAAGACGCCATTTCCCCTTGAAATACATGCAGAAACGCCCCTTGGAATCAGCCTGGGGCGTCTTCACTTCCTGTATTTGAAAGTGTTTCTCGATCTGCCTGAATAGTTCCTCTACCGAAAGCCCCCGCACATCCTTCACCACCCGGTTATAGGGCATGATTTTCAAGGAACTGGCTGGAAACAGTACCGCCAGAAAATAGTTATATTCCTCGTCTCCCTTGTGATTCGGATTGGCGCTGCGTTTCTCCGCCCGGGCGCGGGATGACGCGGCGCTTCGGTGATGCCCATCCGCAATATAGAGGTTTTCAAGCGCGGCGAATTGCTCGATCAGGATTTTCAGCGAACCGGAATCGCTTATCTGATGAACGGTATGGATCACGCCATCCGGCGCGGTAAAATGGTAAAGGGGGTTCTCCTTGCAGGTTTTTCCCACCAGGTCATTGATCATTTTCACATCCCGGTACATCAGAAACACAGGACCTGTATGCGCCGATGTCGCCACAATATGCCTTGTTCTGTCCTCTTCCTTGTCCGCTCGGGTTTTTTCGTGTTTCTTTATTACATCCGCATCGTATTCATCCGCGGAACAGCACGCAACGATCCCTGTTTGCACATGGGCGCCGCGTTGCTGGGAGTATGCGAACAGGGAAGGTTTTGTATCTTTGATCAGATAACCGTTTTTGATCATGCCTTGCAGGTTCTCCGCCGCCTTCTGGTAAACAGCGGACGAGTAGGGGTCTGTATCCGGCGGCAAGTCTATCTCCGGGCGAACCACATGAAGAAAGGAATAAGGATTATCCCGGGCAAGTTCCCTTGCCTGATCTGTTGTCACGACGTCATAAGGGGGGGATGCGATCTTTTCGACAAGATCGGCTTTGGGTCTGAACGCGTAAAAAGGTCGAATTATTGCCATAAGACATTCCTTCCTTGATATAATATGTTACATTGAATAAAGGCTTTCCAACATAGAATCCCATTGACTTCAAGTAAAATACGATCATTTTAATAGATTTGTTTCCGGTTTCATACAAAATCCCAATCGAGACGGGGTGATTTAATATGCGAGCGCTTTTGTATTTTTTCGCTGTTTGTCTTGCCTTTCCTCCGGGTTGCTCCGGCGCTGAAAAACAAATGGAAACCGCCCCTTATATTGTTGAAGAAATCCGCGGAAGAAAGGCGTATATCGTTATTCCGAAGGCGGTATTGCCAGAAAAAGGATTTCCCGCAGCGATTCTTCTGCATGGAAGAGGACAAACCGCCGGAGCATGGTTCGGCGAGGGGCTTCTTTCAAATGGGGATCAGAAACTGTTCCCCCCTCTACTTCTTGAAAACGGCATTGCCGTGATTGCCCCGGATGCCCTGGAACCATTCGGCAAGGGGATTAAACAATGGAATTTTTTCCGTACTACTACTGAAACGTCACAAGACCTCGTTTTATTCAATGACCTTTTTCAGTGGATCAGGGAAAACAAGAGGATAAAGTTCGATTTATCAAGGATTTACGTTATTGGAATCTCGAGTGGCGGCTTCATGGCAAGCCGCCTCGCTCACGCCTCTCCGGAAAATTGGGCAGGCATCGTGATTGTTGCAGCGGGCGATGCCGATTCTTTCCCCAAAATTCCATCCTTCCCACTTGATAATAAACCACTTAGCCGCGAAATAGC
>JAFGFK010000227.1 GCA_016931135.1 Candidatus Sumerlaeota bacterium
AAATTTCTGGTCGGGGCGACTGGACTTGAACCAGCGACCACCTGAACCCCATTCAGGTACGCTACCAGACTGCGCTACGCCCCGAATAATCAAGCATATCTCTGGAGAAGCGCTGTTAATTCTTTTCGGATTCCGCCTAGTTCTTTGGAGATAGCCTTTATTTTGCTTTGCCTTGTCAGTTGTTCTTCTCGCTGCTCGCTTCTTGACGTAAACCTCAATCTTTTCTTTGCTCCCGCTATGGTGAAGCGTTCCTCGTAGAGAAGTCTTTTAATTCTTTGAATAACATCAATATCAGCCTTTCGGTACCGTCTTTGATCATTGACATCCTTTTGGGGTTTTAACTGATCGAATTCCGTTTCCCAGTACCGCAACACATAAGGCTTGAGTCCCGTAATTCTGCTTACCTCATTGATCTTGTAATACAATTTTTCCGGATATTCAACTTTTGTTACAACAGCCATTTTTTCCACCTCTTCCGTAACGTTATTACAACTACAACAGGAGCTTCAACGGTTTTGCCTGATAAATCATCCGGAGCAAAACCGCAACCGTTTTTAAATCCGCAGGAAAAATCACCTCCTTCGGAAAAATATTTTTTTCAAAGATCCACTTAACGCAGCTATTATATTTTTTATTCCTCGTTCTCTTGTTTGAGTCAAGATGTTTTTTAAAGGAAAACGCTTTTGGGCGCATCTTGATTCCGTTAACAGGAATTAAGTATAAAGAACAGGATTTTTATAGGGATTGGCCCCCGATTTCTGTTTTGGTAACGGAGTCAAGATGCGCCCAACGCTTTTTAACTGCGGTCCGTTACCTCGCGGACAATATCAACCAGCTTGTTCCGTGTGGTTTTCGGCGATGTCCGCAATTTGCCTGCCAGTAACTCTCGGGTAGCAATTTCGTTCGGTCTGATAGCGCCTTGGGGATCAACCATGGGTTTATCACCATCCACTAGGGCGCGGGAACGCCGGGCAATGACATTGATCATAAAATACTTGTTGAGATCGTTTTGATACCTCTCAACGATTTCATTGGGTTCCAATTTCATTCAATTTTACTCCTTGTTTCCGTTCTGAACCTCATATTCCGCATCCACAACTTCCCCTTCCTGGGGCGCTTCGGAACTCTGGGTATCAGCGCCCTGGTGTCCTTCGGCTCCTTCCGCTTGCTGGGCAGTATGAGCCTTGTACAGAATTTCTGAAATCTTGTGGGACGCTTTATTCAACTCTTCGATAGCTGTCTTTATGTCCTCTACAGAGCCACTTTCAAGTTTTTTCTTCAGTTTTTCAATGGAATCTTCTATAATACTCTTCTCGGAACGCGGAATTTTATCCCCGATCTCGTTCAATGTCTTTTCGATCGTGTATATCAGGGAATCCGCCTGGTTGCGTACTGTGATTTCTTCCATCTTCTTCCGGTCCTCTTCCGCATGAGACTCGGCTTCCTTCACCATCTTTTCAATCTCTTCCTTGCTGAGTCCGCTCGATGTTTCGATTCGGATTTTCTGCTCTTTGCCGGTGCCCAAGTCTTTTGCGGATACATGGACGATCCCGTTGGCATCGATATCGAACGTGACCTCTATTTGCGGAACGCCGCGCGGGGCAGGGGGAATCCCGATCAGGTCAAATCGACCTAAAGTCCTGTTATCCCTGGCAAGTTCACGTTCTCCCTGGAGTACATGGATCGAAACTGCAGTCTGGTTATCCGCAGCGGTGGAAAATATCTCGCTCTTTTTGGTTGGGATTGTGGTGTTTCTTTCTATAAGCCGTGTGTTTATGCCTCCGAGGGTTTCAATGCCCAGGGAAAGGGGAGTTACATCCAGAAGCAGAACATCGCTGACCTCTCCGGCAAGAACGCCAGCTTGGATGGCGGCGCCTACGGCAACCACTTCATCCGGATTCACGCTCCGGTTGGGTTCCTTCCCGAAGAAATCCTTTACCACCTTTTGAACCAGCGGAATACGGGTAGAACCGCCCACCAGGATCACTTCGTCTATTTCCTCGACCTTGTATCCGCTGTCCTGCATTGCCTGGCGGCAGGGCGGAACGCTGCGATCGACAAGGGGAGCTATAAGTCGTTCCAATTGAGATCTTGTAAGCGTCATATCGAGATGTTTAGGTCCGGATGCATCGGCTGTGATAAAAGGAAGGTTGATGTTGGTTTGCATGGAGGATGAAAGTTCGCATTTGGCTTTTTCCGCAGCCTCTTTGAGGCGCTGAAGCGCCATTTTGTCTTTTCTCAGATCAATTCCCTGCTGTTTCTTGAATTCATCGGCAATCCAGTCGATCAGTATCTGGTCGATGTCATCCCCGCCCAGATGAGTGTCGCCATTCGTGGATTTGACCTCGAACACTCCATCGCCAAGTTCCAGGATGGATATATCAAACGTGCCGCCTCCAAAGTCATACACGGCTATCTTCTGCTCTTTTTTCTTGTCCATTCCATAGGCAAGGGAAGAGGCGGTCGGTTCATTTACGATTCTCAATACCTCGAGTCCTGCAATCTGCCCGGCGTCTTTTGTCGCCTGGCGCTGGCTGTCATTGAAATATGCAGGAACCGTGATGACAGCCTTGGTAACCTTCTCTCCGAGATAATCTTCGGCAGTTTGCTTCATTTTCTGTAAAACGCGAGCTGATATCTCAGGGGGAGTATATATTTTCCCGCCGATTTCTACAACGGCATTGCCGTTGGCGTCTTTTTGCGCCTTGTAGGGCACCTTTTTGATCTCTTCGCTGACTTCATCGAATCGGCGCCCCATGAAGCGTTTGATCGAAAATACGGTGTTTTCCGGATTGGTGATAGCTTGACGCTTTGCCAGCTGTCCCGTCAATATTTCTCCATCCTTGGTAAAGGCAACGATGGAGGGCGTGGTTCGACTCCCTTCCTGGTTCGGGATCACGACAGGCTGTCCGCCCTCCATGACCGCTACGCAGGAATTCGTTGTTCCCAAATCTATGCCTATTACTTTGCTCATAAAT
>JAFGFK010000016.1 GCA_016931135.1 Candidatus Sumerlaeota bacterium
AAAGCATGTCGCCGTGATCGGCGCAGGCCCCGCCGGAATCTCCTGCGCCGCGCATCTGGCGCGGCTCGGGCGCAAGGTAACGATCTTCGAGGCGCGGGAAAAAACCGGTGGGCTCTTCACTCATGGAATCGCAGGTTACAAGGTGGCCGGTCCTTTTGCCAATAAGGAACTCCGCCTCTTCAAACGCCTCGGCATCCTTATCAAACGCAAGGTGAAAATAGGGGGCAAGATTACGCTGGAGAAGTTGCTGAAAGATTTCGACGCCGTTTTCCTGGGAATCGGTCTTGGCAAAAACAGGGCGATGAACATTCCGGGAGAAAATCTGAAAGGCGTAGTGGAAGCGCCCCATTTCCTCGAGATGACGCGAACAACGCCTCTCGAAAAAATCCCTGTGGGAAAACGGGTTGCTGTGATCGGAGGCGGAAATTCCGCCATCGATTCCGCTGTCGCAGCCGCAAAACTCGGGGCTCAGGAGGTTTCCATTATCTATAGAAGAAGCCGGGAGGAAATGCCCGCTTATAAAAAAGAAATGGAACGCGCCCTTTTCGAAGGGGTGCGATTTATATGGCTGGCTGCTCCTGAAAAAATTGCGGGAAAGACAAAAGTCTCTGGAATCCAGTGTATCCGGATGCGGCTCGGAAAGCCGGATGAAACAGGACGCGCAAAACCCGTTCCTGTTAAAGGCTCCTCATTCGTTCTGGAATGCGACATGGTGATTTCCGCATTGGGACAGACGCTTTATGAAGACGCCCTTTCCGGCGCCCCTGGATTGAAAATGAAAAACGGACGAATCGTCGTGAATTCCAGAACCGGCGCAACGAGCGTTCCCGGGCTTTTTGCGGGAGGCGATTGCGCGGAAGGCGGGGGTGAGATGGTGAATGCCGTTGCGCAAGGCATCCGCGCAGCGAACGGAATCGACCGGATGTTAATGAAAAATGAAAAACGTAAAATTAAAAATTAAAAATGATGGGATAATTGTGATTTATGAATTATTCCTTTCAGGAGATGCGATTATATGAATAAAACAGAAGCTGACTTTACAACGCTTGATTTTGTTCCGCAAAAGGTGGTTCTGAAACTCGGTTCGGCGGTTTTGACCCGAAGCGGGGATGAACGCATCGATGAAAACCTGCTCGATGACGTTGCCCAGACTGTTTCCAGAATGTTCGACGAAGGGCGCCAGGTGATCGTTGTTTCTTCGGGAGCTGTGGCAAGCGGGATCGGTCTCCTTCGCCACAAGTCAAAACCCCGCTCCATCCCGGAAAAACAGGCGTTCGCCGCAGTGGGACAGGGGCAGCTCATGCATCTGTACAGCGTGCATTTCTCTCGGTACGGGAGAAACATCGCCCAGCTCCTCCTCACGCGCGACGATATGGAAGATCGGCGCCGCTACCTGAATACGAGTTATACCCTGGAAAAAATCCTTTCCTACGGCGTGGTTCCCATCATCAATGAAAACGACACCACCACCGTGGATGAACTGCGGTTCGGCGATAATGACCTCCTTTCCGCGATCGTTGCAGCCAAGATGAATGCGGAACTCCTGATCGTTCTTTCCGATGTGGATGGACTTTTTGACAAGGATCCGAGGCAGCATCCCGATGCCCGCCTGATTCCCCAGGTGGAAAACATCACAGATGAAGTTGAATCCATGGCTGCCCTTGCGCCATCGAGGCTTGGAGCGGGTGGTATGCGTTCCAAGATCGAAGCGGCGCGCCGCGCCACCCACGCCGGCGCCTATGTCTGCATCTGCAACGGCAAACGCCCGGGAATATTGAACGAAATTTTTGCGGGAAAATGTATCGGCACGCTTTTCCTCCCCCAGAAAGGAAAGGAGCTTTCCAGCCGCGAACGCTGGATCGCATTCGGGAAAGTGGGCGTCAACCGCTGGATCATTGTTGATGACGGCGCAAAAAAAGCCCTGATCCAGGGAAAGAAAAGCCTGCTTCCTGTGGGAGTAAAGGATGTAAAGGGCGACTTCGATCAAGGCGATGTGGTGGAAATCCGGGATTCAAAAGGCGAGCGCCTCGGAAAGGGACTTGCGAATTTCAGTTCATCCGATATCCTGAAAATTAAAGGGAAAAAGTGCGAATCCATCGAAAAAATCCTCGGGCAAAAGGAATACGACGAAGTCATTCACAGGGATAATATGATCATTTTCTCTTCTTAAGAATCAATATACTCTGGTTTGTGAAATCAATAGTTGAAAGAGTTATTTTGGAGTGCGCAAGCCATGCTTGCGCCTTGATTTTGGGAATACGATGTATGTGGGTAACGGGGACAAACCTTATAAAAATCCCTTCATTTTCAGGAAAAAGGATCAAAATAAAGCGTTCATCGCCTTAAGAAAAAAGCGGTAGCATGGCTACAGCGCTCCAAAGATCAATTTAATTTTCCCGTTCGGCTTTCATTGGAAAATTGATGTGCGCCCTTTTTAAATCCTCGTATTCCATTGAAAGCGACGTGATTTTATCGCTCAAAGCCCTTTTTTCCGATACGGTTTTATCCAGATCCCTTTTCATTAAAGTGAAATCTTCTCTTGCTTTCGATAGAGATTTATTTAACCCCTCCTTTTCATCCTTCAATGTAGTAATTTGATTTTGGGAAGCCTCTACCTTTTGATACAAAGTGGCGTTTTTACTTTTCAATGTTTCAATCTCTTTATATTTGTAGTATGCGTTGGCAATGCCGGAACCTGCGGATATGACGGCAATGCCAATGCACATCAACATATAAAACTTGAACGCCTTTACTTGTTGAGTTGATATTTTGGAACCCGATTTTATAAGATAATTCCCGGAATAAAAGATAGCGAATACGCAAACGCCGCTTGTTCCAGCGCTCGCTATTTTGACAAGACTATCCAGAACTTGTGAAGTTGCCATATATTCCTCCTTGATTCAGATTATTTCAAGTAAATCCGCAGGATAAAAAGAAAGATCGTAAAGATAAGTCCTGCGCTTAAAAAACGAAATCCGGAAACCAGATACTCCTCTTTTTCCCGTAACAGGTTTTCATATCTTTTTCGAATCTCATCCGGGGAAAATGGATTAAGGGAAAGATCATTTGTCATGATCACGCGAAGGCAGAAACGCACTGCATAAAGCCAGATCAAAAGCGGGAGGATAAAAAGCGCCTTTATCAGGATGAAACTATATTTCGGGATAAAATCCGCAAATCCCAGGATGCCCAAATACACGCTGATAACAAGACCCAAACCTGTTAAAAGGGACTTTGCCCCTTCCAGAACCGCATCCAGGGAATCTGCCAGCATTTTTCTTCCCTGTTCGATCCAGAAATCGTCATCCGCTTGGGACGCTTCACTCTCATATATCTTCTCTTCCTTGTTTTCCATATTTTATCTCCTTTAGCAGAATATGGGGTAACATATTCGTCTCACATATTTTCCTTTATAATATTTCTTGTAAGTATCACCCTTCCCTCCGCGCATTCATGACATGGAAGCACAATCCGATCCGGGATGGGATCGGGAAAGGGCGATGCTTCGCTTCTCAAAACCCGGATGCGTTTCAACGCCGTATCCAGATCGATCTCGTTAACATGCCTTCCATGTCCGTTACATCGAATCTTGATCTTTTTCATCTACGCATTCCCTCCTTAACTCAAATTTATTTTATTAACTGGGATGAACGGGATGAAGGGGATATTTTTTAAATTGTATTTTATCCCGGTTATCCCAGTTATCCCGGTTAATTTATTCTCTAATAGGGCTTGTTTTTATCTGCCTCCCTTTTTTTATCAACTGGGATGGCCAGGATGAAGGGGATATTTTTTATATTGTATTTTATCCCGTTAATCCCGTTTATCCCAGTTAGATTATTTTCTCCTGTTGAATCTTCTGTATTCAATTTTAGGCGTTCCGAAGTTCACCAACAAACCGACTTCAATCTTACTCGCATTTAAATAATTGATAACTTGAGCAAAATGCTCGGGCGCCAAAGCCTTTGCCGCCTTGAGTTCAACTATCACTTGATTTTCCACAAAAAGATCGGTAAAAAACTCGCCGATGCATTCACCCCGGAACATG
>JAFGFK010000228.1 GCA_016931135.1 Candidatus Sumerlaeota bacterium
CAAATCTATGTGACCGTTCTCTCCATGGATATGGAGCATCCCGCCGAGCTGCCGGCATTCATCGCCTCTTCCGCAGCGCTTTATATCTCAAAAGTTCCATTCACTACTCCCATCGGCGCCTGCCGTGTTTCTCATATCGGCAATGAATTCGTGCTGAATCCCACTTTCCAGGAAATGGAGCAATCCGATCTGGACCTCGTTGCAGCCGGAACCAAAGACGCCATCTGCATGGTGGAAAGCGGATCTAACGAGGTCTCGGAAGATATCATCATGGAGGCGCTCCGCCTGGCTCATGCAGAGATCCGCCGCATCGTGGAAATCCAGGAAAAGATGCGGGAAGAATGCGGCAAACCGAAAATGGAATATCAAAAACGGGAGACAGATGAAATCCTCCAAGCCGAAGTGGACAAGCTCTTTTCCCCCCGATTGAAGGATATCCATAGCGCTTTGGACAAACAGGAGAGAAAAGATCTTCAGAAGAGGATCAACACAGAAATCCAGGAGGCGCTGACTGAAACTTACCCTGAAAGAGAAAAGGAAATCGCGCGATATTGCGAAGCGATTTACACAAAAGACCTTAGACGGATGATCCTGGAGGAGAAAATACGCGCAGACGGACGCGGATATGAGGATATCCGCCCCATTACCTGCGACATCGCCCCCCTTCCCCGAACACACGGTTCCGCAATATTCACCCGGGGGCAGACCCAAGCGCTGGCGACAATCACACTCGGAACCCCGGATGACCGCCAGACCATTGACGATTTAATGGGTGTAACGGAAAAAGCCTTTATGCTGCATTACAATTTCCCCTCCTACAGCGTGGGAGAATGCCGGAGACCAGCCGGTCCCGGAAGACGCGAGATCGGGCACGGGATGCTGGCTGAACGCGCCATATATCCCGTGATCCCGGAAAATGAAAAATTCCCCTATACCATCCGCATCGTTTCCGAGGTGCTCGAATCCAACGGTTCTTCTTCCATGGCAAGCGTATGCGCAGGGATACTTGCCCTCATGGATGCAGGCGTGCCCATTACCAATCCCGTGGCAGGAATCGCCATGGGGCTGTTCAAGGAGGGGGATAAATCCGCCATAGTGAGCGATATACTTGGACTGGAAGACCACCTGGGAGATATGGATTTCAAGGTCGCAGGCACCCAGAAGGGAATCACGGCGCTCCAGATGGATATCAAAGTCGCGGGCATCACGTTTGATACATTCAGGGACGCGCTGGATCAGGCAAAGAGGGGAAGGGAACATATCCTGGGCAAAATGCTGGAATATCTTCCGGCTCCCATGCCCGACCTCAAGCCCTTTGCGCCCCGGATTCAAATTCTACATATTCCTGTGGAAAAAATCGGGGAATTGATCGGTCCTGGTGGAAAAGTCGTGAAAGAGATTATCGAAAAAACCGGCTGCAAGATCGACATCGAGAACGATGGTTCGGTTTACATTGCCTCAACGGAAGCGACATCCATGAATAAGGCGATTGATATGATCAATGCGATCACAGCGGAAGCGGAGATCGGCAAGGTTTACACAGGCAAAGTCGTGCGTATCGCTACCTTCGGGGCGTTCGTTGAAATCCTCCCCGGGAAAGACGGGCTGGTTCACATTTCCGAACTGGATTTCAGCCGCGTTGGCAAGGTGGAAGATGTCTGCCGCGAAGGAGACACGATGCTTGTCAAAGTAATCGGCATCGATCCGATAAATGGAAAAATCAAGCTGAGTCGAAAGGCTGCCATGAAGGAAAAGGAGATTTCGGAGCCGAGAAAAGAGCAGTCCCGAAGGGGTGATTCTAAAGCCGAATTCCGCTGGGTTCCCCGTGACAGGGATCAGGATGGGTAATAAAGTGAAGAAATAGCGAAAGTGTACCATATCTATCATGTTATCAATTATATAAAGTCAATATTTTGTGATTTTCCGGGGGTATGTATCAAAATGATACCCCCTTTTTTCATATCTTGTATAATCTTAAGAATCTGTAAATACTGGAATTATCCCCTCTCCTTTTTTTTCTTTGACACTATTGCCATCAAGTGCGAATTATACAATGTAAAATTTATAAGGAATACCCAATTCTTTAAATTATTTACCCTGAAGGGTCACGGGCGGTACGTTCCGATAAAAGATGCGGCTTTCTTCTTGGTAGCGCAAAAAAACAAGAGAAAACAAAGCATCAGGTGAATGTCTCGCCCGTGATTTATTTATACAAGACGCTGGATATTCCGCCATCGGCGGAACTGGACGCTGGATGTAACGCCCTCCGAAATCATGTTGGGAGCATGGCGAAGGAGGGTGGACGCCCTGCCCTTCTCGGCGAAACCTTTTCCCATACCGCTGTTATCACAAAAAGTTCAGCGCAAAAAAAAGCGCGGGAGATGACGGAGAAATCATCTCCCGCAACAGGAGAGAAGAGAGTTTAGGAGGAGAGGGAGTTCTTATAAAACTTTTTTATTTACTGTCTTTTATTATTTAGACTCCTGTTACCCCAAAAAGTTTGACACAAAAATAAAATAATTTTTATGTTTCTCCTCTTAAATTGCAAACTACTGATTTAATTGATGTTAAAAACGATTCTTTCAAACTTTTAATCCTGTTCGAGCCCATTTCTGCGAAAAATTGAATAACCTATTATAGAAAATATTTTTTCAAAATCAAGGAAAATCGTATCTTAGCATCAAATTTTTTAACATTGGCGCTACGGAGTCAAGATGCGCCCATCATGACAAGGTTTCTATTGACATGTCGGTATGGGTTTACAAATTTATCCCTTGAGTGTTCATAAATGGCAAAGAGTATCGAATTATATACAGGAAGCGGGATCAGGCAAAAAGCGGATAGCCTTATCCGGCAATGCCTTGAACAAAATCTGCGGGGGGAAGAACAATCCCTGGTATTTGTGGTTCCCACCCACCGGTACGCCCTGGAAATTATCCACAGACAAAGAGAAGAGGCGCCCCGAATCTGGCGTTCTCCCGCTATCTTTTCTCTCGATCGATTTCTTCGCATGTTTCTCAATCACAACGACCTGGGGAAAAGGATTCTATCGGATGAGGAATCAGTCTTTATCCTCCTTCAGATTGTGACGGATCAAAGGGAAAATTTTACATCCCTTTTTTCAAAGGGGGGAGACCCCTTCCCCAACCTGATTCAATCGGCCTTGAAATTGATCCGGGAATTGAAAACGAGCGGGATCAAGCCCAAAGACGCGCCCCTATCCTTATTGGAGAATAGAGAAGAAAAGATCATTCAGCAATTATACCTCAGGTATGAGGCGTTTCTGAGGCAATATCGGTTTCTGGATAATGCGGATATCTTTCAAGCTGCCCTGGATAACCTTTCAAAGAAAACGATCGAAAAAAACTTTCCGGGGATGAAATCCCTGGTTCTGGATGGTATCGATATCTTCCCCGGCGTCCTGATCGAATTCCTGAAAAAAATCGGCAGCCTGATCCCTGAAACCATTGCGCTTCTTGAATACGAGGATCAAAGAAAGCCTGTATTCAAACATATAGAGGAGGCTTATCATGCCCTGAGTTCATGCGCATCCCGATTGTTCCTGATCGAGGAAGAATCCGCGCCTTCTCCCAAAAAGGCGTTTATGCGAGCGCTCTATAATACCGATGACGACAAAAATCTTCCGGTTCCGGGCGCGTCTGATTTTCTGAAGATTTATTCCCTTCCCGATCGCTTGAGGGAAGTTGCCTTCATTGCCCGCATGGTCAAAAGGCTGATCGTGCAGGAACAAGTCTCCATGAGGGATATATGCGTATGCTTTCCCAACCTGGACATGTACGCCCCGCTTGCCCGGGAGGTTTTCGATTCCTATGGAATTCCATTCAACCTTTCCCTCGGATTATCTCTATCCCGGATTCCAATTATAAGGGCGATCGACCAATTCCTGACATTAATCGAAACGGATTTCGAACGATCCCGCCTTATGCGGTTTCTGAACAATCCATATTTTTCTTTAGCCGGATTTTCAGAGGATGCGACCTCTCCCTCCCCGGATTCCATGATCAGGCGTCTGAAACCACTAAGGGTAATGGAAGGGGGAAGCGCATGGATCGATTCCCTGAAAAAATCCAAAGAATCGTTTTCGCAAAAGATCCTTCTTGTGGAGAAGGACGGGATTCCCCAGGAGGATGACGCAACCAGGGATGAGATTTTAGAGCAATACAGGATAGCCATCGATGAACATGCCGGCGTTATCGCCATCCTGAACAATTTAACAAGCGAAGCGCCCGCCCTTGATGGGAAGCGTCCCTTTTCCTTTTACTCAAAATACATAAAAAAAAGCCTCGATAAACTGAGAATCCGGGAAAATCTTCTGATCCCTCCTTATGAAGGCGCTGATTGTACGCTGTTTCAAAGGGATATCAAGGCTCTGGGACATCTTTTCGAGATCATGGATCGTCTGGATGTCTTATCCAATTCCCTGGGAGATCATCCCGTTACGCCGCCCGAGTATATCAGGGAACTGCGGAATGTGTTGAATCGTACGGACATATATCCGGATGACAATCCTGTGGAGAGCGTCCGGATTTTAGGGCGGCTGGAGCCACGGCTTTTTTCCTTCCGGTATTTTTTCCTCGGCGGATTCCTCGAAGGGGAATTTCCACGCTCCGCCGATCCCTTCCTCTTCCTGAAAATGAAAGAGAGGAAAAAACTGGGATTGAGCGCGCGCCAGGATACCCTTGCAGCCGATCGTTTCCTCTTCTATCATTTCCTGAGGCAGACAAAGGAACGGTTCATCATCACATATCCCCTTCAAAAGGATGAAACGCCTCTTCTTCCCTCCCCCATACTTGGGGAGATCCAGCGAGTCTCCGGGATTTGCGTAACCGCGCCGGAGCCGGATGAAAATCCATACAGCGAACAGGAATTGCGGATAAAACTGGGGAAGGAGGCGGGAGAAGGGGGAAAGCCCGAAAAGTGGCGGGGCTTATATGATGAATATGTCCATGAAGAAACTTCGCATTGCCCCCGTGAAAAATGTGAAGCCATATTAAAATGCGCGGGACAAAACGGGACGCCTAGGGTCATGATTCCTCCCGATCACAGCATCCTGAAAAACAGCCATTTCTCCCCCTCGCAACTGGAGGAATATGGAAGATGTCCCTTCCACTATTATGCAACAAGGATACTGCGCCTTCACGAACCGGAGGAAATGGAAGAGGAGATTTCCCCCCTGGAAAGGGGCGATTTGATTCACCGCGCCCTGTTCCGTTTTTACTCCGAGCGCGCGCAATCAGGAAATGCGCCGATCAGAACGCAAAAAGAGGCGCAGGATGCAATCCAAAGGCTTGTCGAGCTGGCAAAAGAGGAAATGGAGAAGATTCCCTATCTGGATATGTTCTGGGAGGCGGAAAAAGAGCGGATGCTGGGGGGCGATCATCCTCACGAACGCCCGGGTATTTTGAGAATATTCATCCGGAAGGAACTTCAGTTTTTTCAGAATAATGATCCCGGGTACCTTCCGGAGATTTTCGAGGTGGCGTTTGGAAGAGTGCCTGGGCCGGTATCGGAACATGATCCCCTCTCCAGTACAAAGCCTTTCAGAATCAGTCACGCCGAGGGCGCGATCCATTTGCGGGGTAAGATAGACCGGGTGGAGATTTGCGGTGATTATTTCGCGGTCGTGGATTACAAAACCGGCTCATCCCTCCCCACTTATCACGATCTGGAACAGGGGACAAGCCTTCAACTTGCCGTTTATCTCATGGCGATAAGAGAGAAGTTAAGTACGATTTACGGGAGAAAATTCATTCCTGCGGGAGGGATTTTTTACCAGATCAACCGGGAGGATCGGGTGAAGCGCGATTCGCAGCTCATCTTGAAAAGCCAGAGAAAGCCGCTTCTGGGAAGCGAACGAAAACGAACCTTTTGCGAAAATGAAGCGGAGATGGAGCGTTGCCTGGAGATGGCGAAAGATCACGTAAAGAATCATGTCACGGGAATCAGGAAAGGCGTTTTTCCCTTGTCTTCTTTAAGCGGGGAAAAGGCTTTGTGTGGAGTCTGCGCCTTCAGGCTATCCTGCAGGCGCAGGATGGGACGATTGTTCCGCAGGAAATGAAACATGGACATCATGTCTTTTTCTTGGAATTTCAAAAGATTCTCCGAAAAAGGAGAACGGGCGCCCGGGGAAGGACAACCAGCCAGGCTTTGAAAAGGGGACGATATGTATCCCTGGGTTTATTCTGAATCAGCCATTTGACTTCATGTTTTGCAGCTTTAAAAAGCTCGCCGAGGGATTTGTTCCTGAAGAGAAACCGTAAACGGTTTTTGTGATATTTGAAAAGGAATCCCGGGCTGTAGCGATCGGTTGTGCGGGATTCGTGATGAATCACCACCGCATCGGGCACATAAAGAATATTAAAACCCGCTTTTTTCGCCCGTACGCAATAATCAATCTCCTCGAAATAGATCGGGAAATATCCGGAATCCAGCAATCCGATCTTTTGAATGACTTGTCTTTTTATGGCAAACGCGGCGCCTGTAACGTATTCGCATTCCTCTTCTTTGTCAAATTGCCCTTTATCCTCCTCGCCATAGCCCTTGTGATGGGTCAAACCGTTCGGTTCGATCCAGCCGCCGGCGTGCTGAATGGTTTTTCCATCGGGATAAAGCAGTTTGCATCCCAGGATTCCCGCATCCGTGTTTTTTCGCGCAAATTTTGAGAGAGCTTCCAGCCATAAGGGATTGACCTCGGTATCGTCATTCAGAAGGATGACAAACTCGCCTCTCGCTTCCCTGATGCCGAGATTATTGCCGCCGGCAAAACCGAGATTGCGCGGCGCCTGGATCAGTTTCACCAGGGGATATCTTTCCTGCGCGATCTTTGCGGTATTATCCGTTGATCCGTTATCCACCAGGATCACCTCGAAATCTTCCCACTTGGTTCTAAAAACCGCATCGAGGCAAACGGGAAGAACCTTTTCCCCGTTCAGGGAGACGATCACAATGGAAAAGAATATTCTTCCAGAACTGGTCATATATATTCATTACCAATAAAAGTTTGAAGCGTGAAGTTGGAAGTTTGAAGTGTGGTATTCAATTATTATGAAAATAATTCCACATTCCAAAATCCAAAATCAACGCTCTTCATTTTAACCTCCATAGATTTAGCGAAGGAGGTCGACATTCCAGAATCCAGAATCAAGTATCCCGTATCTTACCCCAATTCTTCCATATCATACGCGAGCCCTATGGAGGCGCGCCACAGATCAAGGGTTTTCATCTGGCAAAGGGAATCCTCCCAGCTCATGGCGGGAGGCGACGCCTGGCGCTGCGGGATGAAATGGCATGCGGTATCCGCCTCGATGGCGAAAAGCCCGCGCTCCGCCGTAACCTCGATCTCCTCGGGTTTTTCCTTTCCTTCCATTTGAACCAGGATTTTCGATGTTCCGCCGTTAAGACTCACCACCCAGGGAGTGGGAACCGTGATCCTGCCTTTGGAACCATAAACGCGGAATACGTTTTCCTGTTGAACGGTTACGCCGCAAGAAACTTCCGCCATGATTCCTTCGGGAAATTTCAGACACGCTGAGGCGTATTCATCCACGCGGGTTTGGATTCCTATTTTGCCGCAGCCTTTCACCTCGAGGGGTTCTTCAAAATCTTTTCCCAGGGCAATCCCCGCAAGAAGCCGCGCCATGGAAACCGGATAACATCCTACATCGAGAACCCCGCCGCCGGCAAGGGCGTGATTCAGGGTTCTGTGTTCCAAACCATAAGGAGAATTGAAGCTGAATGCGCCCTGGAGGACCCGGACTTCTCCGATGACATTCTCCTTTATCAATTCGATCAGTTTTTTCGTTTGGGGATGGCATCGGTAATGAAACGCCTCCATGAGGAAGACGTCTTTTTTTCGCGCCTCATCGATCACCTTTTGCGCCTCGGTATAATTCAGGGTAAGGGGTTTTTCACACAGGATGTGTTTTTTTGCGCGCGCCGCCTTGATGGACCATTCGGCGTGTTGAGGGTGGGGCGTGGCGATATACGCGATATCCACTTCAGGATCTTCGAGGAGTTCCTGGTAGCTGCCATAGAATCTGGGTATGTTATATTTTTGCGCGAACATTTCCGCCTTTTCTCTTGTGCGGCTTGCCACCGCGTAAAGTTCTCCGGTTTGGGATTGTGGAACCTGATCCGCAAATCTCCCGGCAATCTTTCCCGTACCGATGACGCCCCATTTGAATTTCTTTTCCATATCCAGCCCCCGCAATATATGATTGAGAATAACGTAATATCAGGAGCGCATCATGTAAACGATATTTTTAATCTTTTTCTGAAGATGACGGATCGGGTGGAAACAGGCTCTCGAGCTTCTCAAACCGCTCCCGCCATTTCCGCTCCTGCTCTTCATCGAGGACATCCGCCACCTCTTCCTTCAAACGCCCGAGATTTTCCCTCACCCTGGGATGCGTCTCCTTCCGAATCCGATTCAGTTCCCCGAGATGACGGGAAATTATTTGCTGAACCTTTTCCGCCTGGACATCCGAAAGACTGAGGTTTTTCTTCATCCGGGTTGTGATCCGCTGCGGCATGCCTTCCGGATTCCGAAGAGCCTTGATGACAATCCGGCGCGCAATCAGCAGAGTCACGCCTGTTCCAACGATGATTCCGCAGAGAAAAATGACGATCCCCAGCATTATTTGCCTTAGAGCCGGAGATCTTTTCAACCGAAGCGATGGCGTAAGCGTTTCCGACTGCGCAATTTCGTTTTTATCTTTTACAACATCCCCCATGTCAACGCCTCCAGTATTTCCATAATGGGATGATCCCACATCATGAATTCAGACAAGGCAAGAAATCCTACGATCAGAGCGAGCGCGCAGGCGGATGCGGCGATCCAGGCAAGGGGCGCCGCGTCTGCGCGATACAAGGATTCCCTTTCATGGATTGCAGCCATGACGCGGGGAACGACATTCACGTCAGGATGCCGTTCCTCGCGGGCTTTTTCCGCCAGTTCGCGAATATACGATTCCCCGTTCATTTTCGAGTCTTCACTCCCTTTTGCAAAAGGATTTTTTTCAATTTGCTTTTGGCGCGCCATGTTTGAACCTTCACCATGATCTCGCTCCATCCGGTCATGCGCGCGGTTTCTTCAACGCTCCTGTCATCCACAAAACGAAGCGTGATGATGAGCCGATCCCGGGGAGGAAGGAGATTCAGAAGATCATGCAGCGTTTCCGCGGCGTCGGCTGGATTCATTTTTGTCGCAGGATGATAGAGTGGTCGATCGGTCTCCAAAAGGGGTACGGTCTCGATCCTCGCCTCGCGATCTCTTTTCTTCCAGAAGCGGTAACCCGCGCGCGTGGCGATTCGCGCCAACCAGTGGGAGAAAGGCGCCTTCGCCTTGTAGCTGGAAAGACTGAAATAAACCTCGACAAAAACATCCTGCACGAGTTCTTCGTGGAGTTCCGGATTTCTTGTGAATCGCCTCATCATGGAGGAAACCATGCTTTGATGGCGTTCGATCAATTGCTTGAAATTCTCTGTTTTCCCCCCGAGTACTTTTTGAATATCCCTCAAGTCTTCTTCGTTGGTGATTTCACGTTGTGAAGATTTTTCCTGATCGCGCATAAAGCTGGAAAAGGGAAAAAGTCCGGCGAAAAGTTCCGCCGGATTATTCCGATGAAAGAATGGAGAACAGAAAACCAATCTCAAAACTCCTTTTGAATCAAACGGAACTATTCAGCCATTTCATCGATCCAATTGTCAACAGACTCTTCCTTATCCGCCATGAATTTGTCGATGAGTTTTTTCTGTTCCTCATTCAAAACAGGGCGGATTTCCTCCGCAATTTTCGAGGCGAGGATAGCTGCTTCCCCAATGGATTTGCCCAGTTCATCCGACGCCTTTCGAATATCGGATTCAACGGGTTTTCCCTCCAGAACGGCTTTTCGAAGCGCGCGTTTAGCCAATGCGATCTTTTCGGCGACAGGCTGGAATTCCCCTTTGTGATTTTGAATGATCGCGCGGATTTCCCCGCGCTGTTCCTCCGTTACATTCAATTCCGCCCGCAGGGTCATGAGTCGCCCCCTGTTGGCAAGAAACATACGCCCCAGGGGCGAATTGCGCCACTTGCGGAATCCCGAAGCCTCAGATTCCCCTTCCGGGGAAGCCATTGCCATTATCAGGACCGCTCCCAACAGTAATAACGCCCCGATGCCGATTACTTTCCATTTTTTCATTTTTCGTCTCCTTTCCTTGTTATTGTCTTTTACATGGATAGTGGAGAAAACGGATGTAAAGGTTACAGGTTATATAAAATATGTTGAATTATTCGCATCCATTGTCGCAAAAGAGAAGCGCATTTTTGGATGACAAGAAATAATCCGGAGGGTTTTATGGAACAGGAACAAAGTTTCGAGATGCGTCCTATGGAAAAAGGGGATATCGATGCCGTATGCGGCATCATCGGGAGCTACTGCCATTTTGACGGCGATCACAGCCGGGCGTATTACGCTGAATATTTCACCCGGGTGGAAGCCGGGCGCGCGGAGCGGGAACGCAACTTTGTCGCATGCGACAAGGCAACCGGCAAGGTGATCGGAGTTTGCGGATTTGCGCCGGATAAATACAAACTCCCCGATATACTCTGGCTCACCTGGTTTTACATGGATAAAAATCAGAGGGGGCGCGGCGTGGGAACGAGCCTCCTGAAAAAGGCGATTCGCGACGCTATGGAACTCGGAGCGAGAAAAATTTACCTCGATACGGGAAACGAGGATTTTTACCAGGACGCGGTGAAAATGTATAATAAATTCGGTTTCATTGAAGAAGGTTTGTTTCTCGATTATTTCCGCGAAGGACATCACAGCCTGATTTTCGGCTTGGATTGTTCCCCCATGAAAGGAGACTGCAAGTGAAGAAATTTCTCGCCCTTATCGCAATCCTCTCCCTTTCACCATTTGCCCTTCCGTGCAGCTCGGCGATCATTTCCGGCAAAGCCTCACCGGATGGAAGACCCATCCTGTGGAAACATCGCGATTCCCGTGAGGATGAAAACGAGCTGCGCTGGTTTCACGGAGATCATTTCGATTTCATCGGCCTTGTCGAAACGCGCGATACCACAGGAACGCAGGTTTGGATGGGCGCCAACAATGCCGGACTTGCCATCATCAACACAAATTCCTACAACCTGGAAAAGGGAAGATACAGGAGACCCATGGATCAGGACGGTTTTCTCATGAAGGAGGTTCTGGGAAGTTGCGGCGCTCTGGAGGATTTCGAACAATACCTCAGGGAAACCACAGGCAAACGGGGCGTGACCGCCAATTTCGGTTTGATAGACGCCCGGGGAGGCGCCGCTTATTACGAGGTCGATCCGTTTCATTATGTCAAGTACGATGCCAACGATTCCCACGCCGCGCCTTCCGGATATCTGATCCGCGCGAATTTCGGATTCAGCGGGAAAAAGGGCGAGGGGGCAGGCTACATCCGTTACCAGACGCTGGACAAACTCTTTTACTGGACAAATCTCGATCACAGATTGAACGTGGAGTTCCTTCTTATGGAGACAACCCGTTGCCTGAAGCACGATCTTCTCCAGATCGACCTTGCGCACGGAAATCTTCCGGAAAATTCAAATGAGCAAAAACTGGTTTTATTCCGCGATTATGTCGTCCGATTCGATTCCGTTTCCAGCATGGTGATCCAGGGAGTGAAAAAAGATGAGGATCCACGATTGACCACCATCTGGACTATACCCGGCTTTCCCCTCACAACCCTCACGGTTCCAACATGGGTAGCCGCCGGCGAAAATCTCCCCCAAACCGTGCGCGGCGAAAATAAAAATCCCTCGTTTCTCGCCAAAGCCTCCCTTTCCCTGAAACAAAAATGTTTCCCCCTTCGTTTTCGCGAGGGAAAGGACTATCTGAACCTCTCCTGCATTCTGAACAGGGAAAATACCGGCATACTGCAAATCATCCTGGAAATGGATCGCGAAAATATCAGGGATACCCTGGAAATGATCTCCGAATGGAGAACAAAAGGATTCAACAAAACCGAGGCGCAGCAATATTACATTCACCTGGATCAAATGATAAAGGATTTTTACTCGAACTATTTCGAATACAGTGAAAGCGGCGATTGATCCCCGGGAAAGAGACCATCTCCCCATCTGAGCAGTCAGACCAGTCGGACCTGTCAGACTGGTCAGACATGTCAGACTGGTCGGACCTGTCAGACTGGTCGGACTGGTCTGAATCTTAGCGATCGACCCTTTCAAGAATAAATCCCGCTATGCGTATTTCCGCAACGTTATCCGGATTCGCCGTTGGCGCTATCCAAAGGTATTGACTCTCACCAGGCTTGAATTTCGTCAGAGTGAATCTGACCCACTCGCCGCCTTTGACGTCTTTCGCTGCAATCCGAATATCTCCCATGCTTCGTCCCTGATTCGTATCCCACGCGCCCGCAGTGAATGCGTCTCCCTGTTCCCCCTTTTTCCCGATCTTGACCGTTACAAAGGCTTGATATTCCTTTTCCGGATCGAGCAGCTCATGATCGAAATGCCATTGAACCGCCCACTCGGTGGTATGCCCCGGCATCCAGGCGCACCAGCCTTTTGGCGCGGTTTCATCCCTCAAAATCCTGCTCAGTTCCCCTTCGCGATGCAACTGCAAATCATCGGGACCGGGCTCCCAGATCTCAGGTTCCCGCCTTTCCAGCGGCTCCGCCTTTCGGGGATATCCGGGAATGATTTTTACCGGATCTTTCGTCATGATTTCATATTGCCGGAGAAATTCATTCCTCCCGGAATTTTCCGTTGATTCCCCAATGCGCGCCCTTTTGTTTTTAGGATCAAAGAGAAATTCCAACGATGTTTCCTGTTCCGGAGTTCCGGCAAGGATGCCGATCCGTTTCGATTGATTCCAGAGGAGCCACTTGCTTCCCTTATCCGCGGATGAAAAACTGAATCGGCTCTTCCTGTCATCTGGAAGCCCCCCCAGGGAAAAGAGGGAACTCTTTTCGGCGTCGCCCAACCACAAATACAGTTCATCCGGCGCCCCGAGATTCCACCACGACTGGGTATGAACTCCCGGCAGATTTCCTTTCTGATTCCCGGTTTTCACGATGCGCGTTTTGACATTCAAAACCGCTTCGCTGTGATCGAGACTGTATTCCTTTTCAATGAAAAAATCATCTTTCGTTTCCGAATGAAGAAGGATTTTATTTCCCTGTACGGTTGCCGTATATTTGCTGTCGGAATCGGTTTTTCTCCTTTTTATGACGCAATCCTCACGCCAGCCTTCGGGGAAACAAAGAACATCATGATCCAAAGACTTCAATTTCCAGGAGGGAATTTTTCCGCCCAATTCCGGCACGACATGAAAAATGCTCGCGGCGTTCTCCATCTTTAACGCACGGTACGAGGCGGGCTTCTGATCTATCTCCGAAAGAAAACTCTCCATGGTTCTCCCCTCGCTGATGTGGCTCATTCCAAGCGCAATCGCCGTTTCCTTGAACTTCCGCACAATCTCGAAACGACGATGATTCGGATCAGGTCCAAAGGAGTCGTCTTTCAAAATAAAAGAAACATCGCCAACATTCCTGCCGGTTACGATCTGGACATACTGGAGCGGGAGATGCGCCTCGCGCACGCGGAGTTGATACGTTGGATTATCCGCAACCAGTTTTTCCGCACGATTCAAAATGTCCTCCGCTTTTTTGATGGTTTCTTCATCCAGATGTCGTGAAGTGGGCGGCATCCAGATTGTCATATGCGTCTTTGTTTCCAGAACGCGATCGTGCATCAACTCGATATACTCGCGGATCAGGGGCGCGGCAGGTCCATAATACGCCTCGCAGAATTCCCGCATGGCTGTTTCATAATCATAATCCGGATTCCAGAGAAACTTCGCCAGAAGCCAGGAACGAAGAAGAGACATCTCGCCATGCTTTCCCGGGGAATAATTTCCCTGTTCGAAGATTCCCTTAACGCCGTTTTTCACAAAAAACCGGATATTCGGTTGTAATACCCGCAGATTGGGATGCGGCTGAACATAATGCGGGAAATTGGTAACATAATCCCATACATACAAACGATCGGTCAGGGAGTTCCATCCCCTGATATCCTCGCGAAAACTGACATTATTCCCCTCAGGGTCTGTTTCCAGGGGATGACAGAAGCAACACTCGATGCTGCAAAGCCGCACCACGACATTTTTTCGGGGACGAATTGTTTTAGGAGGTTTGCGGGTGTATTGATAAGCAAGGGTTTCTATGATCACATCCGGGAATTCTTTTTCCACCTCTTCGGCGACCTTGTTGACGAAATGAAGCAGGGAGCCGGCTGGAGAGCCTTCCCTTTCATCGATCGCGCGGCATGAGGCGCACTGGCAGTTCCCGTACCAGTCATTCTGAGAAACGGAAAAAATCGTCGCTTCCGGATCCTCCCTGATCCATCGTTTTAATTTTTTAACCGCAATCTGAACCACATCGGGATTGGTAAGGCAGAGTTGCCCTCCCTCGCGACGCCGCTTCCCATCTATTTCCGAGAAATATTCCGGATGCTCGTCAAAGTATTTCTCCGGTTCCACCAGTTTGTAAAAGGTATGAACAAACGCCTTGTTCCCGAAGCGCACCTTGCCTCCCTTTTCTTCAACTCCGATCGCATGGGAGGAATTCATCCGGTTCCGCAGAACCCAATCCCCCTCAAAAACGTCGGAATAAAAGGGATCGCGATATTCCAGAACAGGAACGATGGTTTCATCAAGGGAGGAGATGGAAAGTGTCTCTTTTTTGGGGATTCGGCTCAAATCGGGAGTGAACCACCTGCATCCCAGGCGATCTTCCAGCAATCCATAAATCCCGTAAAGAGTTCCCCTGGGTTTGCCTCCGGCAATGACAAGATAATCTCCTTTTGTTCGAAGAACATATCCTTCCTTTCCCAGGGATTTGAAATCGATATCAACGCCGATTGTTTCAAGATGCCTGTTTTCACCAAGCAGAATCGCGCGGGAAGGAAGCGCTGCGGAATCATCGATGATCGGGAGCATTGCGCCGGATATCTCCTGGAGAAAACGCTGCAACTCTTTTGCCGCATGCCGCTCGGGAGATGGCGCATGGGAAGACAGTACAATGGAATATCCGCTCTTCCCCTGATTACACAAGATCATGTCGCCGTTTGCGGAAAAGGATAACATGGTTCCGCAGGAAAGAAACAAAAACAGGAAACCGATTCGATTCATTTTATGACCTCCCTTTTATGAGAAGAATGGGAAGAACGAGAATTATGGGAATTATGAAAATCATTTTTCCTATGCTTCCCATTATTCTCATTCTTTGTTCCTGTAATCGATGCGGGCGCGGGTCATGCGTTCCCGAAGTCCGCCGGTTGTGAGAAAATCCCGCTCCAGGCGATGAATCTGCTGGTCAATCAGGTAGTTTGCCTGATGAATGAGGCAGATGGCGATGTTGGCGACGCTATCCGGAGGACGCGTCTCCACAAACTCGCGGTACATTTCATACGTCTGGGGAGTTTTGCGCCCCAATTTCCGGACATACTGCGCCTCTTAACTGTTTTTATCCCATATCGACATATCGCGCGCCCTTAGAAAGTCCAGATAGTCATCGAGCAGCTCCTCGAGGCTGGCGCGGGCGACATTCGTCAGCTTGATTTCCGTTTCCTTTGAAGTCAACCCGGCTTTGCTGCCTTCGAGAAGATTCTTTTTTCCCGATCTCGCAGATTGAATCATCTGGTCTATGGTACGATCCCCCTTGGGAAGAAACTTGTGAGCAAAGCGAAAAGTAATATCGTAAATGACCTCCGCCTTCTGAAAGGAGAGAAGCGTGCGGTAATCCCCTCGTGGGGGAAGCAGGGGATGGGAAGCATGGGAGGAATGGGAATCATGAGAATTCTGGAATGTATCCTTGCCATATTTCCCATACTTCTCATTCTTCTCGTTCTTCTCATTTTTCATGGCGCCCCTCCCGATATATTTGCTCACGCAAAGTTTGCTCTTCGGAAACCTCGAAAATGATCATCCTGCCATAAACAAAAGTTGCAAGATATTTTTATGATTTCCTTTCATTCTTCCCATGCCTCCCATTCTTCCCATGTTTCCCATTCCCCGGTGATGAAAAAATATCTCTTGCCTTAACTCAAGCCATTCAATAAAGGGGTAGCGTAAATCTTACAAAAGAAAGGTGGCGGATCATGAAAATGTTGCGGTTTGTTTCTTTGGTATTGATTACGCTTTGTTTTGTTTCGACCATACCGGTTTCTGCTCAAACTCATGATCTGCATCGCAAACCCAAAGGCGCTTATACGCGCTGGGCAAGCTTTGAAAATCCTGCGGGCGAAAAAGGCTTGGGAGGCATGACAAACGACGCCGCCAAGGGGGCGGCCTTCATGCCCCTCGATGCCGGCGAATCCAAAACGCTCCTCAATGTCAAAGGCTCCGGAACGATCACGCGGATGTGGTTCACCGTGAATGATCGCACCACGGATACATTGCGTTCTCTGAAACTGGATATCTACTGGGATGACGCCGGAACCCCTGGGGTATCCGTTCCTTTCGGCGACTTTTTCGGCGTCATGGGGGAAGAGCCTGTCGCATTCGAAAGCGCTCTCTTTTCCAATCCGGAGGCGCGTTCCTTCAACTGCTATATCCCCATGCCCTTCCGTAAATCCGCAAGACTCGTTATGACCAATGAAACCGGAACCAAACTGCGGCTTCTCTTCTATGACATCGATTATATCCTCAACGTCAAACATGAAAAAGACGCGCTTTATTTTCACGCTTGCTGGAGGAGGGAAAAGCCCACGGCGCTCCGAAAAGATTTTGAAATCCTCCCGAAGGTGAAGGGGGCGGGACGCTTCCTCGGCGCCAACATTTTCGTCAGCGCCAATCCCATCTATACGGGCTGGTGGGGGGAAGGCGAGGTCAAGATGTTCCTCGATGGAGACGCCATCTTTCCCACGATCGTGGGGACTGGAACGGAGGACTACATTGGAACGGGCTGGGGTCAGAATAAATTCTCCCATGCATACCAGGGATGCCTGGTTTGCAACGAGAAAAAGGGGCGATACATGTTTTACCGCTACCATGTTCCTGATCCTGTTTATTTTGATAAGGACATTCGCGTAACCATCCAGCAGATGGGGGGGGATTCAAAAGCAAAGGTGATCGAGATGCAGAAAAAAGGAGTTCCCCTGGTTCCGGTTTCCGTTGCCTATCACGATCGGTTTATCCGCCTGTTCGATCTTCCACAACCGGTAAATCTGGAACAACATGACTCCCCGATGGGGTCATGGACCAATTACTTTCGCCAGGATGACGTGTGCGCCGTTGCGTATTTTTATCTCGATAAACCGGAAAATGGACTTCGCCCCCTGGCGCCGGCGCCGGAAAGAACCATCGCCCCGTATTGAGATTGAATTTGTTCAATCTGAAAGGAAAGCCATGTATAAAAATCTCATCCGGTTCGCATTCCTTTTCGCCCTTTTATTTTATGAAACTCTGCCGGTGAATGCTGCGGAAAAATATGTCATCGGTTATTACAGATCATGGCATAAAAGGGCTTATCCTCATACGGCCGTTCCCTGGCAATACTTGACGCACATTGCCCACGCCTTTATCTCGCCTGAAAAAGACGGCAGCCTTTCCATGGACGCCAATTTCATCTATCCGGAGCTCGTGAGAACAGCTCATGAAAACGGCGTCAAGGTCGTGGTATCCATCGGGGGATGGGGAAATGACAAGGGATTTATCCCTATGGTTTCCGATCCAAAGGCGAGAAAAAACTTCGGGAAACAACTGGTTAATTTCTGCAGGGAAAACGGATATGACGGGGCAGACCTGGATTGGGAATATCCCGGCGCTGAAGAAAGGGACAATTTCTGTCTTATGGTTTCCGAACTTCGCAGCGAGTTCAAGAAAAACGACATCGAATACCTGAGCGCCGCTCTTCCGGCAAAAGACTGGCGCAACGGATACGACATCGACGTTCTCAGGGAAAATCTCGACTGGTTCGGAATCATGACTTATGATTTTCACGGTTCCTGGAGCGATCATGCGGGACATAATTCCCCCTTATATCCCTCGCCTAAAGACTCCTGCGGATCAACGTTTGATAGCGTGGAATTCTGGGTGGAAACAAGGGACATGCCCCGCGAAAAATTATGCATCGGCATTCCCTTCTATGGCCGCAGCTTCAACGCCTCCGAATTATTCGCAAAGGGCTCTGGGGGCGGTTCTGTTACCTACGCCGAAGCCATGAATAAACTCCCGCAAAACTGGCAATATCTCTGGGATGAGGCGTCCCACGCCGCCTATCTACAGAATCCTGAAAAAACGCAAATCATCAGCTTCGAAGATACGCGATCCCTTAAAGAAAAATGCGAGTATCTGAGAAAAGAGAAACTCGGAGGCGTGATCATCTGGGCTTTAGGACATGATGACGCTGGAACCACCCAGCCTCTTATCTCAACTCTCGGGAAAGAATTTCTTTCAAAAGGATCATGGAAAAATTGAAAAATGAAAACACTGACTTGAATTATGGCGTCATATTCGATATGGACGGCGTGCTTATCGATTCCGCGCAGCCTCATTTCCAGAGCTGGCGCCTCCTTGCGGAAGAAAACGGCTGCGAAATGCCGGAATCCCTTTTCTGGGAAACTTTCGGGAAAACCAACAACCAGATACTTCCTCTTATTTTCAAACGCGTCATGAGTGAGAATGAATTGCGGAAATTCTCCGATCGAAAGGAAGCGCTTTACCGCGACATCATCAGGGGAAAAGTTACGCCGCTCCCCGGTTTGATAAAAATGATCGGAGACCTGGGAAAAATGGGGATCAAATTCGCCATCGGATCATCCGGTCCGCGTTTGAATGTGGAACTGGCGATAAAAGAACTTGGATTCGAAAAAGCGTTGACCGGTTATACATGCTCCGAGGATGTTACGCGCGGGAAACCGCATCCCGAGGTATTTCTGAAAGCGGCGGAAAAGTTGCAAATCCCGCCAAAGCGATGCCTTGTGTTCGAAGATTCCCTTCATGGAATCGAGGCGGCGCGCCGCGCCGGTATGAAATGCATCGCCATCACAACCACCAATCACAAGGAAAGTGTGAAGTTTGAAGTTTGAAGTTTGAAGTAAGGTATTCAAATATAATAATAAGAAGTTTGACTTGTGGCGTGATGGTTATGCTGAGGAATCACGCTGAAAGCGTGAGGACGAAGTCCCGCCATCGGCGGGATTAAAAGTTTAAAGTAAGGTATTCCCCATTCCGTATTCCGCATTCCGCA
>JAFGFK010000229.1 GCA_016931135.1 Candidatus Sumerlaeota bacterium
CTCGGACGCGAGGCGATCAATCCCCTCACCGGAGAACGCGTCAAACTCTTCACGGCAAATTTCGTTCTCATGGAATACGGCACCGGCTGCATCATGGCTGTTCCAGCCCACGATCAGCGCGACTTCGAATTCGCAAAAAAATACGACATCCCCATCAAGGTGGTCATCAAGCCTGAAAATAAATTATGCATGTCCCTCAATCAGAGGCTCCTCGTGGAGGAATGGGTGGACAAAGATTGCCCGGATGACGGCGCCGGAATGAAGGGCGCTTATGTCGAGCCCGGCGTCCAGGTCAATTCCGGACCATTTAACGGCATCCATTCTACAAATGCGATAAAAGATATAGCGGCTTACGTTGCGGAAAATAAATGGGGCGAAACCTCCATCCAGTATAAACTCCGCGATTGGCTCATCTCCCGTCAGAGATACTGGGGAACGCCCATCCCCATCATTTACTGCGATAAATGCGGCGCAGTTCCCGTTCCGGAAACGGATCTCCCCGTTCTCCTTCCCAAAGATGTAGATTTTGCGGCAGGAGGCAATCCCATCAACGCCTCGCCATCCTTCGTCAAAACCAAATGCCCCAAATGCGGAGGCGAAGCGAGGCGCGAAACCGATACCATGGATACCTTCGTGGATTCCTCCTGGTATTTCCAGAGATACTGCGATCCACACAATAAAAATCTTCCCTTTTCCCGGGAAGAGGATGAAAACTGGATGCCTGTGGATCAATACATCGGGGGAGTGGAGCATGCGATCCTGCACCTCCTTTACGCGCGCTTCTTTACCAAAGCCCTTCGCGATCTCGGATTCACGGAAAATTCCGAACCTTTTCTCAACCTGTTCACCCAGGGCATGGTGTGCAAGGAGACGCCCTTCTGCCCCCAGTGCAACGCCGCGCTCCCCGTGGATTCCCTTGTGGATGGAAAATGCCCGCGGCATAAATGCGCGGTTGAAATGCGCAGCGTCAAGATGTCCAAATCCCTCGGAAACACGGTTGATCCCGCCACGCTCATCGAACGCCTCGGAGCCGACGCCCTCCGCCTTTTTATCCTTTTCGCATCTCCCGCGGAAAAAGAACTCGAATGGAGCGATCAGGGCGTGGATGGCGCATCCCGTTTTCTGAATCGAATCTGGAGATTCGTGGAAACCAACCTGGAGATTTTGCGCGAGGGCAAAAAACTGTGCGACGCCTCCCCCTTCGATCCCGGAGACGATCCCCAAGCCAAAGCCCTGAACCGCCAGGCGCATATCTCCATCAAGCGCATGACCTCCGACATCTCCGAACGCTTTCATTTCAATACAGCCATTGCCGCAGCTATGGAACTCCTGAATGCCATCACAACCTTTCCCGTTACGCATGATGATCTCGCGAAAAAAGCGCTCTTTACCGCAGTGAAAAACCTGATTCTGCTGCTTTCTCCCATGGCGCCTCATCTCATGGAGGAACTCTGGAGCCGGATCGGCTTTACGGAATCCCTTGCCCTTCAATCCTGGCCCGAGTATGATGAAAAGTCCGCCGCATTCGAGGAAATCACCATCGTGGTTCAAATCTGCGGCAAGGTGCGTTCGCGCCTCACGGTTCCCGCCGAAGCAACCGAGGAATTCGTGAAGCAGCTGGCAATGTCCGATCCCAACATTATGAGACACATCGAGGGAAAGCCCGTAAAAAAGGCGATCTACGTTCCCCAGAAACTTCTCAACCTGGTTGTGTGATTCCCCAATATTTCCCTCGACAAAAATCATTTAAAACCGCATACCTCCCATAATTTCCCATAATTTCCCATAATTTCTCATAACTCCCATAAAGGTAAAATTCATGAAATCCCTGGTAATTGGCAAATGGCGTCTCCAGCAATCACGGCGTATTTAAAATTGCCTGATCTGAATAAGGAAAGAAGCGTCAAAAAGGTTGTCGCATACAAGAAATTTGAGCGGGATTTTAATGATTGCCTTGTCAAATCCGACCTGATCCGCAGGTTGCGGATTTCCCGGATTCTCGAAGAACAGCTCGGCTCGCCACTCCTGATCCTTCAGGAATACGATCATTTTATGGGAAACAAGATGGCGTCTTCCCGGCAAATGGGAATTCATATCCATCTGGCTCTTTCTGATTCCGGAATGCCGGATGTTCTCGATCTTCATGCGCGCATCTCCCCACCCGTGGAAGTTACAGATACGTATGACGTTGATTTAACGTGGGATATCCCGAAGAATTGGCTGAAATCAAGGGCAAAGGGCTTTCGGCTTGCCCCCTTGAAAAAATCATCAATCCTCTCATCACAGGTTAAAATTCAATCCCCCGGCGCTGATTATCCACTTGGGAACGTGACTTTCAGGGCAAAAATCGCCCTCCATTCCGGAAAACGTAAATTTTTGTTTTTCCCTGAAGTCTCTCTCGATCTTTCTTCCATTCCTTTGCCAATAACGGACCTGCGGAAGGTTTGACATTACTGTCTAGATTGAAAATAAAATTGTTGCAATGTAATAAATAAAAGTTATAGAAATACCCTTCAATTACTGTTGAAAGCGTGTTTATCATTATTCCTTAAAAACGTTTGGAAATTCTGGAATAAGGATGTGACGTTTATCATGTTTCTAAAACGCTGGAAAAAAGGCGGGAATTGTTTCGCCCGATCGCGGTTATTTTCCCCCTTTTCTCTGATTGTTTTATTAATCATTGTCCATTCCTTCATACCATTCATTTCCGCCCAGGTGAACACTGCCGTTCCCCGCGAAAATCCCGAAGTCGTCATCGAACGAATCCGCCTTTACTATGGTTTGAAACAATATCAGCAGGTCGTTCTCGAATGCTACAGGCTGGAAGCAATAGACCCTGGCAATAAAATGGCGAATTATTACAAAACCCGCGCACAATCCAGGCTCACTGAATTGGGACTCCCCATACCCACCCCTGCGGCATTGACCCCTGTACCTACTCCCGAAACGACCCCCTTTACCCCAGTTCCCACGCTTGTCACTCCTGTTCAGACTCAACCCCCTGCGCCAACCCAAGCCCCGGAACTCCCCGCATTCCCCGGAATGGCAAGCCCGGCTCAATCTCCCACTCCCCGGGCGACCAGCCCGTTCTTTCCTGGCGTAACTTTGGAGGAAACCCCTGTAACGGAAGCTCCCATCCCCGCGGAAACGACGCCCGCTCCTGTCATGACAAGGGAAGAACCCGAAACAACTCCCGTTGCCCCGGCGCCACCTCAGGATGTGGAACCCGGCGCTATTGACAAATTCATGAATTACCAGGAATCCAATCCCCTTTTATTTTTTGGAATTCTTGCAGCCCTCCTGCTTTTCGCTGTTCTGATCGTTCTTGCAATCGTACTCTTTTTGCGCAAAGCGACCATGAAAAAAAGGATCTCCAAACTTCAGCAATTGACGGAAAAAGCCCAGGAAAAAATGGCGGAGACCATCCCCATGAAACAGGAGGCGGGCGCGGAGAAACCACCCGCTCCCCCTGAAACGCCGGGCTTTGATTTCCAGATTCCCGATCTCCCTACGCCCGAGGCGTTTGGCGCTGACATGGAAGCTCCACCACCGATGCCGTTCGATTCTCAGGATTTCCAGCAACCAACCTTACCCGAAATCGCCGAACCTGCGGATATTCCATCCCCTTCAACCGCTGATCAGATCATCCCGATCCCCGATTCAGAACCCGGACTTCCCGATATCCCAAGCCCCACCGCTCCACCTGTATTGAAACAAAAACCTGAAGGCGATCAGGATTTAGCTGGCCTTCCGCCCGATCTTCCCACTTTCGGCGCGGCGCCTGAGCCTTCACCTATACCCGCCACCTCTTATGATGAGCTGGAACTTCCGGCGTTTTCGCTGGATGAGGAAAAACCGGTATTCGCATCCGAGGCGCAGGGAACTCCCCCCACGGAAGAACCTCCATCATTCGACCTTCCCGCTTCTCAGGAAGCCATTCCTCCCACATCGTCCCCCTTTGATGACATCTTCCTGGAAACGCCGCCCTCGGAAACTGAAAAGAAACACGCATCGGATAAAAAACAGGAACCCCTTTTCTCTTTCGCTCCTTCCGTTTCCGGCGAGGAGCAGGCTCCTTCCATTTCCATAGAAGACGCCCTTGGTTTGTCCGGTTCGCCGCCGCCATCTTCGGATGATATCCTGATTCCCTCTCAGGAAATCACCCCGGCGCCTCAGGGCGATCCCGGAGCCACATCCATGGACATCGACGCCTTCCTTTTCGACGTCTCCAGTGAAGATAACGCCGAAACGGCGCTCGATATTCCAGGTAAGGAAAAACAAAGCCCTTCCCCAATTTCCGAGCCGCCTGCCCTGGAACTGGAAAGCGACAGCGGGATTGAACGGGAAAAGCGGGGAAAAATCATATTTGATGAAAAAGCCCTCGCTGAAACTAAAATCAAAGCGCCTGAAGCGAAACAGCGACCCCTTTCTTCTCAGGATCTGGGTTCCACCAGAAAAATTTCCTTTCCCACCGCTAAGGATGTTCCCCAGGAAAAAAAAGAAGATCAATCTCCCTTCTTTACCCCTTACCTTGAAATGAAACAGGAGAAACCCGCGTTTCAATCCGTTTCCTCATCAACCACGAAAAGAATGGACAATATCCTTCCCTTTGATCAAAAGGAACGGGAAACCCATGGACTTCACCGGACTCAGAAACAGGATCGCAATGAAGCCCTCTTTCAGGAACAATTCCAGAAGGGAATCAAAGCCTTTGATGAGGAAGATTGGAAAAAGGCGGTCTATTATCTCACCGTAGCTTCCGCCATCAAACCGGATAACCAGGAACTCAAGGATAAACTTTCCATTGCGCGGGAGAAAAAAAGAATTGCCAAGTGATCGGTTTTGTTGCGCTTTTTCGACTTCCTTCTCATACCCGGATTTTCCATGAATGATCAAACGACCTCAACTCGCAAAGATTGTTACGCCGACATCGCATTGAATCTCCCTTTGCCTCGCTCTTACCAATACGCCATCCCCGAATCCTTCGTTCCTGTTATCAGGATCGGAAGCCTTACGCAGGTTCCCTTTGGGAAGACGTCCTCCCGTGGCTGCGTTGTCGCCCTCACCTCCGAAAAAAAACATCCCGAGTTAAAAGAAATTCACAAAATCCTTTCGCCGGATTTCACGATAGATCAGGATCTTGTCGATCTCGCAAAATGGATTTCCGATTATTATTTCTGCTCTTGGGGCGAGGCTTTGAGCTGCGTCTCGTTCATAGGTTTCAATGATTGCGTAAAACGCAGCGAGAAATGGATTGTCCTTAAAAATCCCGCCTCTTTTCAAAAACCGGATGATTTCGCCTCGCTCACTCCCAAACAATCCCAACTGATACGATTCTTCCTCCAGAATAAAAAAGACCGCTTTAAACTTTCCTTTCTTGCCAGAAATTCCGACGTTTCTTATTCCATTATCCGGAACCTTGCGCAAAAAGGCATCCTTGAATATCTTTCCATCACAGAGGAAAGAACCGATGGTTACGAAGATATTCTCCCTGGCAGCGTTCCCCTGGAAATGAATCCGTATCAGAAATCAGCCTTTGATCATCTTCAAAATGCCATCGAGGAAAACCGGTACGCCGGCTTTCTCCTCAATGGCGTTACCGGAAGCGGGAAAACGGAAATTTATCTCCAGGCTTTGCAAAAAGTTTTTGATCAGGGGCGCCAGGCGATTATCCTCGTTCCTGAAATCGCCCTGACTCCTCAAACACTCGAACGCTTCCGAAGCCGCTTCGGGAAAAGGATCGGCGTCTATCACAGCCAGCTCTCTATGGGACAAAAATACGATATGTGGCGCGCCATCAAGGAGGGAAGAATAGAATGCCTCGTGGGTCCCCGCTCCGCAGTTTTCGCGCCCTTTCCCAATCTGGGGCTTATCGTCGTTGATGAAGAACATGAATCCACTTATAAACAAAACGAAGTTCCCAGATACCATGCGCGCGATGTCGCCCTGATGCGGGCAAAAACGCGGAGAGCCGTTGCCATACTCGGAAGCGCTACGCCATCTCTCGAATCCTTCCATAACGCACGGAAAGGAAAGATTTCCCTCCTGATCCTTCCCGCTCGCATCAAGGATACTCCCCTGCCTTCCGTTGAACTTATAGACATGGCGAAAGAAATGGCGGAAAGAAAAACGCTCGATCTCTTTTCCAAACGACTCGAGAACTCTATTCACAAACGCCTCCAGAATGGCGAACAGGTCATACTCTTCCTCAATAGAAGAGGCTTCGCCAATTTTCTCTTGTGTCCCAAATGCCATCATATCATCACCTGCGATCATTGCTCCGTTACCATGACTTATCATAAGATAGGACATAAACTCGTATGCCATTATTGCGGGGAGGTAAAAGACGTTCCCACCCTGTGCCCGAATTGCGAATCCGAAAACCTTGCCCTGATAGGAACGGGAACTCAGCGCATCGAGGATGAACTCATAAAGAAATTCCCCACGGCGCGGATACTCCGCCTCGATTCCGATTCCCTCGGAACCAGGAAAAGTTTTCTCCAGAAATGGAAGGCTATTACGTCAGGCGAGGTGGATATCCTTTTCGGAACGCAGATTCTCGCAAAAGGATTTGACCTTGCTCCCGTTACCCTTGTGGGCGTTATTTCCGCGGATCATTCCCTCTTTCTCCCCGATTTCCGCAGCGCGGAAAGAACCTTCGCCCTCCTCACCCAGGTGGCGGGACGCTCGGGGCGCGGCGACAAACCGGGAGAAGTCGTCATCCAGACCTTTCTCCCCCATCATTACAGCATTGCAGACGCCCTTTCGCAAAATTATTCCGTTTTTGCGGAAAGGGAACTCAAAAACAGAAAAGCCCTGCGGTTTCCCCCTTTCTACAAACTCGTATCCGTTCTCTTTACGGGAAAAAATCCAAAACTCATATCCGAACGCATCCAACGCTTCGCCAATATCCTCCGGATTCTCAGAAACCAGTATCGCCTGAATCAGATTACAATCCTGGGTCCTGCGCCTTCCCCCATTGCCAAAATCGGCGATCATTTCCGCTTTCGGCTTATTCTCAGAAGCGAAAAAAACGACGAAATGCGAAGACTCCTCAAATCCTCACTCGATAAATTCCACTCCCTCAAACTCAAAGGCGCCTTCCATATCTCCATAGACGTCGATCCCTACGAACTCCTTTAGATTCCATTTCGCGTCATTTCGCGATTTTTTTGTAGTTTAAAAAATTGTTTTTTTACCACGAAGCCTCGAAGTTCACCAAGGGATGAGGAAGAAGTAAGAAATTTCTCTGATTCGTGGAGATGACTTTCAAAATTCGTGGTTCCTTTCTAAAAGCGAGACAATGAACGAGAAGCCCTTCACATATAAACCGCAAAGAAATTCTGTTTCTTTCCGTTTTATAATAATTATTTGATAGATCTTTTCGTGGTATGAAGGAGGGGCTTTCGTTTATCCAAAGGCTTTTTTATTTTCTGCCACGAAGCCTCGAAGTTCACCAGGGGATGGGGAAGAAGCAAAAATCTTCTCTGATTCGTGGAGATGACTTTCAAAATTCGTGGTTCCTTTCCAAAATGAGACAATGAAAGAGAAGCCCTTCACATATAAACCGCAAAGAAATTCTGTTTCTTTTCCTTTTATAATAATTATTTGATAGATCTTTTCGTGGTTTGAAGGAGGGTTTATCGATTGTCCATAGGCTTTTTATTTTCAACCACGAATCCCGCCAATCTTCACGAATTTAAAAGGATATTTTACTTACTCCTCGCCTCGAAAGACAAGTTTGAAGTTAGAAGTTTGAAGTGCGGAATTCAAATTTAATAATAAGAGGTTTGACTTGTCAGGTCGAATCAGAAGTTGCGGTTTTTGCCACCTGTTTTATCCATTGGTAAAAATAGATAGAATTAACTGGGATAAAGGGGATAAACGGGATAAGATAACATTATCGTATCCCTCCCTCTTCTCAAAATCATATTGTTCAATATTTTAAAAGGATTGAAAAGAGTCAATGATGGCGTTAATTTACATTCGCTTGGAAGATTGACCCCAAGATCTTACATAAAAAAAAGAATGCGAAAATGAGACCAGCTCAATTGTCTACACAGTGTGTAGACAATTTCCTTTTTGGGGAAAATCTCTGCAAA
>JAFGFK010000230.1 GCA_016931135.1 Candidatus Sumerlaeota bacterium
AACAATCTGAAGATTGAATCCCATTTTACGGTTCCTTTTCCCGATATGGAGAATGAAGAACCTTCACTTCAAGCGCAGAAAAAGGGTGAAATCCTGAAAACGGCGTTGAAGGAACGCAAATTCAATTGCGGAGAAGCGATTCTGCTGATTCCCAAACATTTTGTCACAGTACGCCATGCCTTCCTTCCATCCGTTGATGTTGAGGAACTGGATCGTATGGCGCATTTTGAAGCTGAAAAACACATCCATTTCAACCTGGAAAGGCATATCATCTCCCACCATATCATGAAAAAGGAAGGCGTGAGCGGATCGCATGTCCTTATTTCCGCGGCGGACAACCCGGTAACCGAAGAACCATTGTCCATACTCCAGGCAGCCGGCATCCAGCCTTCGATTTGCTCCGTCAGCTCCGTCGCCCTTTATAACTTCTTTCGATATTTGCATCCCAGCCTGAACGAGGAAACCACTTATGCTTTGATTAACATAGGACTTTTAACACAGGAACTGGTCATCATCCACAAGGGAATCCTGATTTTCACGCGAAGCACATCTCATGGTTTGTCCAAACTTCTTTCCGCGTGGAACAGCCTTCCCAAACGACAATCACCTTTGGGAACCGATGATCTGGAGGCGGTCGATATCCTGGATCCGGAATCGTATTTTTCTCCCAAAGAGATAGAAAATCGTTTTCCCGCTTCAATTCCTTATGTTCAAATTTCCGGGGAAACCGGGGAACATTCCCCGGGATTTCCACCCGATCAGCCAGTCATTATTGCAAGAGAAACAAATGAGCCGGCAACGCCTCCCCAGGAAATTGAAATCTTTAACGAGTGGAAGGAGAAATTGATCCAGTCGATCCGGCAGACGTATGATTTTGCCCGGCGGGAATTCGATTGTCCTCCCATTCAGAATCTCTATATTTCCGGTGATGGGGCGAGATTCAAAAATATCGATCGGTATTTATCCAAAAACCTCGGCATTGATGTGGAGATAATGAATACCGGGAGTATTATGGGAGGTGAATCTCTATCAAGTTCTTATTTCTCCACACTGGGAGGGGCGCTGGAATATATTTACGATGACGGGCTTCACCTCAATCTTCTTCCCCGGCGCTTTGTCGAGATGCAGTTAAGCCGCCAGAAAAGACAAAACATTATCAGCCTTGGTGTCATGATTCTGGGTGTTGTCATTCTCGGAATCCTCTATCTGAGGGCATATACTCTGAAACAGGAGCGTCTTTACCAGTGGTATGACAACCAGGTCAAGACACTCAAACCCCGCGTGACAGAACTCGCGGATATGACGAAGAAAATGCGCGTCATCGAGGGATATGTCCGGGATGAAAGGAATGCGCTGGCGATCCTCGATCGCGTCAGCACATTTTCCTACATGCCCCGTTCTGTCTCTCTGACCGATTTCAAATATAAGAAAGGCGAGACCGTTGAATTGTCGGGTCATGCCCTGACTATCAAGGATTTGAATGAGTTTATCAAGGATCTGGAGGAAACAGGTTTTTTCAAATCGGTCAATATCAAACAAAGACCCTGGATTCCTCTTCCGAATAATCGTCCCAAGGTGTTGAATTATACCCTTATATGCAGTTTTTAAGGAGTGGATAGTGAATAAACGCGAGAAACTTTTGGGTGGCGCATCCCTTCTTCTGGTTCTGGGATTGCTATTTTACCAGTTTGGGTTTTCTCAGATTTATGACAGAATCTCATTTGATTCCTCCGGACTTTCCAATCTGAAGGAAACCTATGAAAAATACCAGGGATATATGAAGAAAGAAACGCAAATACGGACGAAATATTATGAAATTGTCGGCAGGGAAAAAAATCCTGGCGAAGACACAGGCAAGGATCCCCAAAAGGAATTCAGCGAGTTCGTCTCGGAACTGTGCAGGCGCCTTGATTTCGCCTATCCACGGATCGATCCGCCCACTATCGTTCCCATCACTAATGTGGATGACTACGCCTTTGTGACCCTTAATATCCATACCAATGGCGATACGAAAAGGATATCAAAACTCCTTAAGGGTTTTGACCGCGAAGCGGTTCTGATCCGCGAATTGACCCTGCGCTCGAAATTCGACAGCCCGGAACTGGACCTGACCATTACCGTGGCGAGGATGATCCAGGTGGAGGCGCCCAAACAGGATAAAGGCAAGACACCCTCAAAAGAAAGCAGTGGGAAGTTTGTTACCAATACCCGGACAACATCAGCCAAAAAATCCGCATCCTCGGAAGATGAGGATGAATAAACATGTTAAGTATGACTTGTTTTTATTTGTGGATAGGAAGTCAATAACCGGAATGGAAAAAGGAAAAAATATACTATGAACCAGAAAATATTTATCGCCAATATTGTTTTATTGATTGTGATTCTTTTCCTGGGATATCTTGTGGCAACCACGCATTATATCCCGCCGGCTGAAGGGATTACTTTATCCCCCACGATTCCCTTGCAGGATGGCTCGGACGATTCAGAAAATCCCGCTGGCGTGAACTTGAACGGCGAAACCATTTACCAGAAATCTTCCCCGAATAAGGAAGTCGCCCAGTTGACGGATCGGTATCCGCGATTTGGCGAGAGCCCGATTTTCGATACCATCGTGCCGAAACCGACGCCTCCGCCCACCCCAACGCCAAAACCAAGGGTTCCCCCGGATATCAACAAAATCACGGCGCGCTGGAAACTGTCGAGCATCTTCGGCAACTCCGCCTCATTTCAGGATTCGGGGACAAAAACCGATTGGAGCATGAACATCGGGGAAACGTACGATGTCGTATACCGCAATGAGAAATGCGCTGTTAAACTGGAAAAAATAAATGAAGACAAATTCGAAGTGATCATCTCCTATGAGGATCAACAGCGGACTTTGTCGATGTTTTGATCTTGAGAAATGATCTATTTTATTTAAATTGTATTTGATACAATGAATCGGATAAGGAAGTTTAATTATAATATCGATGGGAAAAGGAGAAACTTGAATGAGAAATAAAAATTGCGGCGCTTTCCGGAAGATACTGTTG
>JAFGFK010000231.1 GCA_016931135.1 Candidatus Sumerlaeota bacterium
GCCTGGTATTGCATGAATCTGGATGAAAAATACTATAATGTATTGATGATCGTCTTCGCTTGCGTCCTCATCCATGCAGGATTCAATCTTTTGATATGGATATTGAGAAAAGTCCCCCTGATTCCGATCCATATACCGGTGAGAATAGTTTTAGGCTTGCTTTATTTATACCAGTTTATACAGGTTCAATCCTGGTCCTACAGACAAATCCTGATCCCCTTTTTCCTTCACAGGTTCTTTATAAAATGAAAAATCCCGTAACCTTTGATAAACACAAGATTACGGGCTTGGAATTATTGGTACACCATCTAGGACTCGAACCTAGAACCAACGGATTAAGAGTCCGCTGCTCTACCAATTGAGCTAATGGTGCGTTTTTCAAGTTTTTTATTCGCCTCCCCATGGAGGCGTTGAATACAAAATTACTTCTTCTCAAAGCCATTCATTATCTGTCAAGCTTAAGGATAATAATTTTTTGCATTTCTTTTATCTTGCCCTTTCAATTGGATTGCATTAGAAAACACTTCAAATTTCTTGAATCAACCCGACTTTTTGTGAGGTGAAATTCGTGAAACTGGAACTCCTGAAACGACATCCCCAAAATCCCATCCTCAAACCGGAAGACATGCCCTTCCTCTGCAACGCCATCTACAACCCGGGCGCCGTACGCTTCGGGAAGAAACACCTCCTCCTCCCCAGGGTTGAAGATGGACGCCGCGATAACCGCCTCCATGTCGCCCTTTCCGATAACGGCGTTGATTTTTCAGTAAACCCTTATCCCATTGAACTCCCATACAGCGCAGCGCATGAACCCTTTGAAAAACACCTTTACGATCCGCGCATCACCTTACTCGAAGGCGCCTATTATGTCACCTATTGCGCCCAGACTTTCGAGGAAACGGTTCGCATCGGACTCCTCCGCACTATGGATTTCAAGACGTTCGAACGCTTCCCCTTCATTACCCAGCCCTGGAGCCGCAATTGCGCCCTGTTCCCGGAAAAAATACGCGGGCTCTATGCCAGGGTCGATCGCCCCATGAGCGGCAACGTCGGCATCACCTGGGTCAGCTATTCTCCGGACCTCATCCACTGGGGACAATCCGAACCCATCGAGGCGAAAATGGAAACCTGGATGCGCAACAAATGGGGACCGGGTCCCACGCCTGTCAAAACCGATGAAGGATGGCTCTTCATCTTCCATGGCGTATGGCTTGCCTGCAATTACGTGTATAAAATCGGCGTCATGCTTCTGGATATGGATAATCCCGCAAAAGTGATCGGGCAATGCCCTGATTTCATCCTCAGCCCCCGCGAAGATTACGAACGCATGGGGGAGACCATCAACTGCGTATTCTCCAATGGCGCCATTGTGGATGATGACGGCGAGGTCAGGGTTTATTACGGCGCTGCCGATACCTGCATCGGCCTCGCCACGGCAAAATTATCCGATCTCGTCTCTGTATGTCTGGAAAATAAATTATAATTTTCATTCCGAGGTGACATTATGCCTGAAGTACGCAAAGCGGAAATCGAACGGAAAACAAAAGAAACCTCTATCCATGTGATACTGAATCTCGATGGCTCCGGGGAATTCAAGGGTTCTGTCGGCGTCCCCTTTTTCGAACACATGCTCGATCTCTTTACGAAACACGGTCTGTTTGATCTTACCATAGAAGGGAAAGGCGACATTGAGGTGGATTTCCACCATACAGTGGAGGATGTCGGCATCTGCATTGGCCAAGCGTTTAAAAAAGCCCTGGGTGACAAAAAAGGCATTGCGCGCTACGGGGGGGCTTTCATCCCCATGGAAAGCGCCCTTGCCCATGCCGTGATTGATTTCTGTAACAGACCCTACCTCAAGTGGCTCGTGGAATCCAAACGCGACAAGATCGGCGAGTATGACGCCGAGCTCACGGAGGAATTTTTCCGCGCCTTTGCCATGAACGCCGCCGCGACTCTCCACATTCGACTTTTATTCGGCGAAAACATGCACCACATCCACGAGGCGATCTTCAAGGCATGCGGCAGAGCCATTGGAGATGCCGCCCGCATCGATCCCAGAGTGAAAGGCGTCCTTTCCACCAAGGGCGTTATCTGATATCCATCATCTCCAAAAGGAGGCGCCCCCCCATGAAAAAAAACTCTCTTTCTCTTGGCATCTTATATGTCCCATTCCTCCTGTTATTCCTATTCCTCCCATCTCTCCCATCCCCTGCCGCAGACATCGATCCCCAGGAGAGAACCTTTCTCTTTGACCTGTCTTCCCCGGAAAAAGGGGGCGATGCGCGGTTGATATTCTCCGAACAAAATAATACCGCTGAATTGTCTTTCGATATTCCCCGGGAAGCCGATCTCAAAAATTCCATGTACGCCCTCCATATCAGGGGCATCGATACGAATGCTTCCCCGCTTATCATCCTGAACGATCGTTCCGTGGATTTCGATCCGGTTCGCCGGAAAGACGGCTTCTTATATCGTTTTCACTCCAGGCGCCTCAAACCCCAAAATAACGTCATCAGGATCGAGGCGGAAGATTCTAAATCCATCTCCTTCGATTCCATTCAGGCGTTTTCCTTAAAAGATACTTTCGAAGAGGATCATTTTGAAGCCGCCTTTTCCGATGTGAAGATTGCAACGCAACCCGCCAAGCATCCGGATCAGGATAAATACGACGCCCTGCATTATGATCTCACTCTCGAATTGAACATGGCTTCCACCCTGATCAGCAACGCCATCCTCGCCATCACGGCGCAAGTCACCGCAGCCAGCCTCGATCAGCTGGTTCTCGATTTTCATCCCAACGGGGGAAATATGGTCGTGAGCCAGGTTCAGGATGATCTGGGCAATCCCTTGAGTTTTACCATTAACGCTTCCAGTAACTGGCTTCTTGTTACGCTTCCGGAAACTTTCTCCACTTCCGATACCTTCACGGTCAAGGTCTTTTATTCCGGAACTCCGGCGGCAACCGGCGACACCGTCCCCTTTGGCGCCCCTTATCGCAGAGGAACGCATAACAGCGGGACCGCCCCCGTGATTTATACCTTCAGCCAGCCCTACGGCGCCCGCCACTGGTGGCCCTGCAAGGATGTGCCCGAAGACAAAGCGACCGTCGATCTCCATATCACAACCGCAAAACCCTATTATGTGGTTTCCAATGGAAACCTCCTGTCCATTCAGGATTTGGGGGAAACAAAACGCTGCTTTCACTATTCGGAAACATACCCGATTGTTACCTACCTTGTCTCCGTATGCTGCGCCAATTATGTCTATGTCTCCGGCGTTTATACATCCGAGGATGGACTCACCACCATGCCCATCGGACATTACGTGTATCCGGAAAATTACGAGGAGGAGAAAAACGGGCTGATTGGAACGCTTGAGGCAATGCGTCTTTTTGTGGATCTTGTAGGGGAATATCCATTTATCAAGGAAAAATATGTGACTGCCACGCATAACAGCGGCTCGGGAATGGAACATCAAACCTGCACCAGCATGCCGGCGGATAATCTCTATCCCGATGGACGCCACAGGAGAAACGTCCACGAATTGTTCCACCAGTGGTTCGGAGATTCCATCACCATGCGTCATTACGATCACCTGTGGTTGAATGAAGGTTTTGCCACCTATAGCGAAGCCCTTTACGTGGAACGCTACCAGGGTAAAGCCGCCTTTCATGATTACGTCAACGCTTGGCCCACGAGCGATGATTATCCCATTGTCAGCTCGAATGCGGATCTTTTCAGTAATGCGATAGTTTATAAAAAAGGCGCCTGGGTTCTCCACATGCTCCGCCATATCATGGGGGATGAAGATTTCTTTACAGCGATTAGAAATTATTACAAGAAATACGCTTATAGCACAGCCCTTACTCCAAACCTTCAGGCGGAATTCGAAGCAGTTTATGGCGAATCTCTCACCGTGTTTTTCAATCAATGGGTTTATACTGCCGGCAGACCCAACTATGCCTGGAGCTGGCATGTCGAAGAAAACAAGGCGGATTCCATCCTCCATCTCACGATTGATCAGACTCAAGCCGGCGCCGCGTTTGAAATGCCCATCGATGTCCGGATTTCTGATATCAACGGCAATTCATGGACCTATGTCGTGGAAAATACCCTGAAATCCCAGACCTTTGATATTTCTATCGGCGACAAGGAGGCGTTTAATCTGGAACTGGATCCCGATAACTGGATATTGAATAATTTCAGCGCCTCTTCCGTTTCAGTTCCTACCTGGTTCTCCATTACCCCCAATGGTACCAATGATGGCGCGATCCTCATCTGGACAAAAAGCGCGGGCAGCGTTTCCGGATATCAGGTTATTTTGTCCGAAAACCTCACCTCCTGGACCCTTGCCCTGGATTCCGGGATTCTGACCGCTGATAAAGGTAATTACGTCCTCGAAGGGCTCGATCCCAACTCCCAGTATTATTTACGGATCAGGGCGCTTTCCACTACAGGTCAACCAAGCGAATTAAGCCATGTGTACGGAATATCCATGAAACCCCTGCAGAAAAAGGTCCTGATCGTGGAAGGCTATGACCGTTGGAGTTCTCAAGCGGGAAGGGGAGCGAGTCATCCCTGGGCTGCCTGGCATGGCATGGCTGTCAATGCCTTCGGCATAGGATTCGACGCCTGCGCCAATGAGGCGGTCCTTGATGGCAGCGTTCTCCTTGCCAGTTACGACGCGGTTATCTGGGTTCTTGGCGAGGAATCCACCACAGATCACTCGTTTGATTCCCAAGAGCAAACCCTGGTGACAACTTATCTCCAGGGAGGAGGGAAACTTTTCGTTTCAGGCGCGGAAATCGGATGGGACCTGGATCACAGAGACAACGGCGAACCTTTTTACCGTAATTACCTGAAGGCTGTTTACGAGGATGATGATTCCAATGGTATATACGCTCTTCAGGGCGATCCTGCCGGTATATTCCACGATCTTTCCTTTTCCTTCGATGATGGTTCCGCGGGTATCTATTACGCCCAATACCCTGATGAGATATCCCCCAATGGCGGCAGCGCTGTCAATCTCCGATACGGGGGAACCCTCGGCGCCGGGCTCCAATTCTCCGGCATCTTTCCCGGGGGAACCGCGGAAGGCAAACTCGTTTATTTGGGCTTCCCCTTTGAAACCATTTATCCGGAGGAAATGCGCTTTTCGGTCATGGATCGCATCCTGCGATTCTTCGATATCGAGCCGCACGAGCCCCTTCCCAATATGGGCTGGATGCTGTATTGATCTGGATAAGCGGATTTTATTGAATTTACCCACAGAATTCAAAATCCCCGAAGTCTTTTTCAAAGACGCTTTTCAAGGGGATTCCAGGCTGATCTGGCGGTTGAACTTGATCAATTGCTCCTTGGCTTTCTGAAGATTCATCTTCGCCTTCTCGAATGATCCCCCCTCGATTTCTTTCCTTGCGGTAGTCAGGTAATATAACGCCGCTTTCCCGAATTCCGGGCGGTCTGTCACTCCAGCATAAACGCTGATTCTGCCCCATGCGTCGGTCTTGGTCGAATAGTCCAGAAGGATTTGCTTGATGGTCGTGGGAAAGTACAAAAAGCAGACCTCTTTTCGCGGTACGTTTTTCAGTATCCACTTATCGATCTTGAAGCTTGTCGCGGCGTCTTCCAGGTCGGTTACTTTCATGAAATGGATATGAACATCCTCCCTTTCCGCTTCAAAACTGATTGCCGTGACATTTTTCAGGATCGGTTGGGGTTTGAATATCTTCTCCTGAATTTGATCTCCGATAACGCGGTTCCTGCCAATGTAATACCAGCGATAGAAAAGCAGGGATGACGCCCTGTCATCTTTGAGCTTCACATGATCGATGACAAGATTCATGAGTTGCAGCGATTTTTCCTTTCGCGGTTCCTTGTAAATGCCAAAAGCGGGTTCGATGATTTCCGCAACATTATCCGTAAGCCGGATGGATTCCAGCAGCGACAGGGGAGGCGCGTATTTTTTCTTCAGGAGCGATTGCATTGCCTGGATGGATGCTTCGGAAGGAACAACTTCCGTTTTCTCATTCAGAGATGCGTTCTTCACTGAAAGAGCGGTGGGAAGCGGGGTCGCCATGACTGTCTGCGCTTCACCAGCCGCATCTTTTCGTTCCGCAGGTTCCTCCCCTTGAGAGGAAATGCCGGAGAAGGAAAAAATCCATAAAATTATAAATATGAACTTTATTATTTTCATATTACGTATAATATATGATGGACAGATCGCCTATGGCAAGAGTTTTAAGAAATTTTTGCGCTGCTATTATGTAAAATCATCGTATATGATTGAAAATTTGAGATATATTACTCCCCGGGGAAAAACGGGAGGAGCGAAAATCTGGATTATTTCCCCCTTTCAACCTTCTCATAATTCTTATAATTCCCATCTTTTTTCATCTGGACTTCCTCCTTCGCGAGAACATTTGGGGTCAATCTGGCAAATGAGTGCAATTAAGGCGAATTTGGCTTCGTTACGCCAAAGGCGCAACTTCGGGCTACGTTGAAACTTCGCCGTGACATGTTGGCGCAAAAGGCGCGGATGAAAAGGATGAAATCGAAATATCTGTATTCTGATCCCGTTTATCCCCTTTATCCCAGTTATATTCTCTGTAAATATCCCACGCAGAGCCGCAGAGTTCGCAGAGAGTCCCAACATTTGCGCAGATGATTATAATTCATGAATCGGATATTGTCATAAATCTGCGGGAATCTGTAGAATCTGCGGATTCAAAAGACGTTTATTTACCACTTTATCCTCCGTATCTTTAGCGAAGGAGGAGGGCGCACGGGGGATGCTTAAAACGCGCATTTATCTTCATTACTCAACAGAGAACGCGTAGAACGCAGATATATTTCCATAAAGGACAAATGCGGAACAGGTCAGGAGACCTGTCCCACTTCTTTATATTCGATTACAATATCATGGTTTAAGGGGGCATCGGGGGTCAGACGCCCTAAATTGTTCAAATAACCGATACGATCATAGTATATCTTTGGAAAGCCGGTGGGGCGGAAAGGCTTTCCGCCTCTACGGAGATTATTTGGTTCTTTTAAAATACGAAAAAGACGAATAAAAACAGCTGGTTGTTATTGTCATTTGTTCCCCGCGCTCCTTGTGGTAAAAAATCTCTTAAATTGAAACCGCGAAACGCGCAAAAGTACGCGAAAAAGATGGCATTGATCATGAGCTAGAAATTGGGGTCAATCTGGCAAATGAGCGCAATTAAAGAGAATTTGACCCCGTTACCAGGAGTGCGGGATGAAACTTATGGGGTCATTCTCTATAAAAATCCAGAGCGCGTGTATAAGTTTTCAGTTTTTCAGGGAATATTGTTTATCAATTAATGAATTTTTATAGGGATTGATCCCCGATTTCAGGATGTTTTGGTAACGAAGTCAAGATGCGCCCAATTTCCAATATACGCGTATAAAATTCCTTGACGTCTTCAAATAAGCTGTTTTTTATCAGAACTCTGAATTTGTTGACGAAAGGAATTTTCTCTTATAGAAAAGTTAAGTTATGGATAAGATTCATCTCAATAAGGACGCCCTGAAATTCAGGGATGAGATACTCGGCTCTCCCGGAGGAGAAAATCTCCTCAAATGCTACGCCTGCGGCGCGTGCGCCGCAAGTTGCCCGGTGCGCGAGGTGGATGAACGCTACAATCCCCGCCGCATCATTCACATGGTTCTTCTGGGTATGAGGGAAGAGGTGTTGCGCTCTGATTTCATCTGGCTGTGCTCCACGTGTTACACCTGCTCCGAAAGATGTCCCCAGGGGGTACGCCTCTCCACTATCATGCAGGTTTTGAAAAACATTGCCGTTCGGGAAGGCATCGTGCCCCCCTCCTTTCAAATGCAGCTCAAAGCCATTCGCGAACAGGGCAAACTTTACGAAATAGAGGACTTTGACAACAAAAAACGCTCCCGCATGGGACTCCCTGAACTGGAAAAAAAATGTCCGGATGTGGATATCCTCATGCAGGGGGGAACCCTCCGGGATGTGAAATAAAGGAGCGATTGTTTGACAGATCATGAATGATAAGATGAAGAAATATTCCCTGTTTCTGGGATGCGCCATCCCGGTGCGTGGGCAAAACTACGAGGCGTCCACAAGAAAAGTCGCAGCCGCCCTCGGCCTCGATCTTGTTCATATCCCTGATTTCACCTGCTGCGGTTATCCCATCGCCTCGCTCGATCACCGGACCGCCCAATGGATGGCTGCCCGCAACCTCGCTTTGGCGGAAAAGGAAAACACGGATATTTGCGCTATTTGCACTGCCTGCACGGGCGTTCTAACCGAAGCCAACCA
>JAFGFK010000232.1 GCA_016931135.1 Candidatus Sumerlaeota bacterium
GCGGAAAATCTCGCGGATTTCCACCTCAAATCAACGGATTCCAATATCCTTCTTTTCAATAATGGCGTAGATCATCATCATGCCCAGGATACAATCCCCCAGATCATAGATTTCATCAACGCCAGATCAGAAAGGCTTCACCTGGTTCACAGTACATTCCAGGATTTTGTAAATGATGTCAGGAAGAACAGATTTCGATTCCTGAAGACTTTCCGGGGGGATCTCTATTCGGGAAGATACCACCCGCTTCTTTCCGGAACCCTTTCCTCGCGCATGTATCTGAAGCAGGCGAATTACAATTGTTCCTCCCTTTTGGAACGCCGTATCGAGCCATTGGCGTCTCTGGCATTGCTCCTGGGAGCGAATTATCCATATCAGTATCTCGATTATGCCTGGAAAACCCTGATGAAAAACCATCCCCACGATGACATCTGCGGTTGCAGCGTGGATGCGGCGCACCAGGATATGATGAACCGTTTCGCCCATGTGGAACAGGTTATCCAGGGACTTCAGAAAAGGCTCATCGATTATATTTTGTCCGCGGTAAAGTTCAAGGATGAGGAATGGGGAATTCCTGTTCTCGTGATCAATACGAGGCCTTCGGAGCGCCATTCGGAGGCGGAAGTACAGGCTGTCATTCCCCTGAAGAGATTCGATGGGAAGAAGATGGTTCTTGTGGATTCCCACGGCAACGTACAATCAGCGGCGATCAAAACCCTTGATACGTTCAAGCATGCCAGCTACTGGGGAAATCGTGAAATGCGGAGGGTTTCTGTTTCCTTCCATGCGAAAGACCTTCCCTCCCTGGGGTATAAAGCCTTTTATCTGAAGGAAATGGGAGCAGGCTTGAATCCTGCCGCCAATTCCGAAATTTCCGTTACGAGAAATTCCCTGGAAAACGGCTATCTTAAAATTAAAATCAATAAAAACGGAACGCTGGATATTCTTCACAAAAAGACAGGGCTTCGCGTTAAGGATTTTCATTATTTCGAGGATTGCGCAGATGCCGGGGATGAATATGATTTCTCGCATATCCTGAAAGATAAAATTCTTACGACAAAATCCCTGAAAGCTAAAATAAAGACGGAAGCGATCGGGGGATATAAGGCGGTTGCGCGAGTTTCCCTTTTATGGTCACTTCCGGTTTCTCTTTCTGAGGATAGGAAAAGCCGCTCAACGCGCGCAACAAAAGTTCCTGTTTCCTGCGAGATCGGCCTTATGGCAGGGGAGCAAAGGATCGAATTCAAAACCGTGATAGATAACCAAGTGAAAGATCACAGGCTGCGCGCGGTATTTCCCACTCCTTTCAAAACGCAGAAAATTTCTGTTGAAGGCAAGTTCGACGTCATCGATCGTCCTTTCACCTTTACGGCAAAGGCGCCGTGGTCTCAGGATCCCCTGAACACGCGACACCAGGAGCATTTCGCATCGTTATCGGATGGAAAGAAAGGGATCAGCTTTTTGAACAGGGGGCTTCCGGAATATGAGGCGCGGAAGTCGAATAAAGGGGCGGATTACCATCTGACGCTTTTCCGCAGCGTGGGATGGCTCTCCAGGGGCGACCTTTTCACCAGGAAAGGCAATGCCGGACCTTCCTTTGAAACGCCCGATGCTCAATGCCTGGGAAAACATACCTTCGAGTATGCGGCTGTGTTTCATGAAGGCGATTGGGAAAAGGCGAATATCCAGCGGGAGGCGTACAATTTCTGCGCGCCCGTTATCACGGCTTCTCATTATCACCAGGTTCGCGATTGGAAGGGTCCTGCGCGCATTCCCGATGAATCCGGATTTGTCAGATTGAATCCTTCCGGTTTGATCCTTACAGCCATGAAAAAGGCGGAAGATCGCGATTCCCTGATTCTCCGGTTCTATAATCCCGGAACAAAAGAGACCAGGGGCAGCCTTGATTTTGGTTTCAATATCAGGGAAGCGAACCTGGCGCGCCTGGATGAGACGTTCCTGAAGAAATTGGAAGTGAAGGAGAGCCACCTTGTTTCCTTTTCCATCAAACCAAAGCAGATCATGACCGTGGAAGCCGTGTGGGATTGATGCGCTTTTCGTTTCTATGATAAATTTTAAATGTTAACCGTAATTTTCTCTTGCTTTGCCCTCTATCCTGTGAAAAAAAAGAGTTGCTTTAATCGATTAATATTGAATTGGTTTACCATGGCAATAAGTCTATACGTGGAGGATATATCATGGCAATTATTCTTCCTTTGGACAAAATGAGCATTGGGGAAAAAATATCGACAATGGAGAAAATTTGGGATGATCTCTGTAGAGGAGTGGAGGAAATCCCCTCTCCTCCCTGGCATGAAAGGATTTTACAGAAAAGAGAGGAAGATGAGAAAAATGGCGCAGAATCTCTAATTGATTGGGAAACTGCCAAAAAGAACATCAGAGATTCGCTTCAATGAAAATCAGGATACTTGAATCGGCATGCCGGGATTTGATTGAATCAATGGCGATATTGCCATTATACACGCTGCGCTTGATTGCCGCCGAAATCCGAGTTGGATAAAGGATAAATTGAAATAATCATCAGGGAAGTAAATTTCAGGGGGAAGACAATTCCTTCATAAGGATTTGGTATTTGCTTTTCAATGCGGGTTCCAGTTCAACGCGCGCCGCTTCCCGGGCAGCCCGCTTCGCTTCTTCGATCTTCCCGCTTTTCCGCAATATTCTCGCAAGATTGTAATGGTATTCCCCTTTGAGAGGGTAAATCCTGGTGGCAGCGCGTTGATTTTCGAGGGCGTCCTCGGGCCGGAAAGTCGCCTCGTAAAAACCGGCGATTTCATTGCGGATAAAAGCCGAAAGCGGATGCAACGCTACGGCTTTTTTCAAATGCTCTTCCGCGCGAATCGTGTCTCCCAGCGCCAGCCACGCCC
>JAFGFK010000233.1 GCA_016931135.1 Candidatus Sumerlaeota bacterium
GAAGACGAAATCCTTTTTATCCCGTTTATCCCCTTCATCCCAGTTAAATAATATATTCCAGCCACAAAGCCACAATGATCACCAAGGGGATCCGTTCTAAAGGAAAATCCTGTTTTTTCCCCTTCTGCGCGCCTCACACGCGATGAGGGTCGATTTCATACCTTTTTGATCCTTATATTGACACGAAATCGATTTTCAATTAGTTGCATCAACAATGACGAGACCCAAAAGAATCCATCTTGCCGGTTGAGCGTATCATATCGTCTGCCGCGCGGAGCGGGATGACGTTGTATTTAGGGAAGATATTGATAAAGAACGCTTCCTTGAATATACGGCATATTTTTGCGGGAAGATTCAAAAAAACGAGGCGAAGAAGCGGAGTTTATAGAAAGGCAATGATTGAATTGGCGGTTCCTATGCGAAAAGAGATGGAACGGACATTCCGTCATATAGGTTAATTTTTCCCGTTGACTTTCCCTTTCATTTCCATACATGAAGAAACAGAATATTTACGGAAAGAGAGGATTTCTACATGGAATATGGATTTGACGAAACGCAGGAAATGATCCGTGATCTGACGCGTAAGATTGCCCAGGAAAAAGCGCTTCCCGAACGCGCCCGTTTGGATGAGGAAGAGGCTTATCCTCATGAAATCATGAAGATTCTTTCCCAGTCGGATTTGCTGGGAATCTATATCCCCGAACAATACGGGGGCTTGGGAGGCGGATGCCTGGAACTTGGCATCGCTACGGAGGAATTGAGCAAAATCTGCGGAGGCGTTGCCGTGTGTTTCGCGGCAAATGCCCTGGGGGCTTATCCTATCATGCTTCATGGTTCGGAAGAACAGAAACAGAAATACCTCCCCCGTATCGCTACCGGTGAATATCTCGCGGCATTCGCCCTGACCGAACCGAATGTGGGCAGCGACGCAAGCGCCATTGAAACAACCGCCCGGGAGGAAGGGGATTGTTTCATCCTGAATGGAACGAAACAATGGATCACCAATGGCGGCTCCGCTCATGTGCTCACGGTTTTCGCCTCTACAGATCCGACAAAGGGGGCGCGCGGCATCAGCGCCTTTATCGTGGAAAAAGATATGCCCGGATTCATCGTGGGAAGCAAAGAAAAGAAACTCGGAATCAGATGCTCCGATACCCGGGAACTCCGCTTCGATAATTGCCGCGTTCCGAAAGAGAATCTGCTCGGTAAAAAGAACCGGGGATTCCGTATCGCCATGGATACCTTTGACAAATCCAGGCCTGGCATCGGCGCCCAGGCTGTTGGAATCGCGCAGGGCGCTCTGGATGAAGCCGTTGAATTCGCCCGAACGCGCATCCAGTTTGGCCAGCCGGTTTCCAGTTTCCAGGCAATCCAGCATATAATGGCTGATTGCGCCATGCAGATTGAAGCCGCGAGGCTTCTGGTGTATCATGCAGCCAGGGCTGTTGATTCCAACGCTCCTGACGCTTCAAAGATTTCCGCTATGGCAAAATGTTTCGCCAGCGATGTAGCGATGAAAGTCACCATTGACGCCATTCAGATATGCGGCGGGAACGGTTATATGCGGGAGTATCCCCTCGAAAAATACATGCGAGACGCAAAGATTACCCAGATTTACGAGGGAACCAACCAGATTCAGCGCACTATTATCGGTTTGGAACTCGTGAAGGAAGCGGCTCAGAAGCGAAAAGGAAAAGGGAGATAGCGATTCCCATCATTTGATATTTCGCATGTCGTGTTTTTCATTTATGATGGAGGGTGACAAAAAAATCTTCGGATTTTTTGTCGCCCTATGTTTTTTCTCCGGCAAGAACTTTTAAAAGCATTGCCACTCGCAGATTGTGCTGCGCATAGATATTGTAAGGATTGATTTTCAGAGCCTTCTTGTATTCCTCCAAAGCCAGATCGACAAAACCTTTCTGAAAATACAGTAGCCCCAGGTTATAATGCAATTTATCGTTATAGGGATTGTTTTTGATCATCTCGATATAATCATCGATCTGAAGCTGTCCCGCCTTTTTCTGTTTTAAAATATCGCCGGCGATCGCATCCAGGGATATGGCGGGTTTCGCTTTATGTTTCGATAGAGACTTGTACGCATGCTGGATTCTTTCGAACTCCCTTTGAGCTACGATTTTCAGTTTTTCCCCCAGGTGATTGACGCGGTCCGGATGATATTCCTTCGCCTTTTTTCTGTATGCCTGTTCGATTTCCTCCAGATCGCTTTCCTGTGTTATCTCCAGTATCTTGTAACAATCCTCTTCCGCGAAAAGGTCTTCGTAGGATTCTTCCACTTTGATCTTTTGTTTCCTGGGGGAGGCGGCGCTTTCCGACTTTGCCCCTTTGATGATGGCGCGCTCGTAATATCTCATCGATGCAATCTGTTCATTGGTCAGTTCGACATTGGTCAGGTCCGCCTCTTCCATCACTGCGCCTTTCAGGTTGGCGTTTTTCACATTGGCGAATTTCAGATTTGCCCCCCGTAAATCCGCGCCTTCCATGTTGGCGCCGGCGAGACTCGAGCCGACAAGCCATGCGCCGCTTAATTTTGCATGGGACAGATCGCACATATCGAAATTCGTATCGATTGCGTTTGCGCCCCGTAAATCCGCCACCTTCAGATCGGCGTTGGTCAAAAAGGCGTTGGCGAGGTTAGCGCGCTGCATGTTGGCGTAACTGAGGTTCGCCCGTGAAAAATCAGTACCGGAAAGGTCCGCATTGAAAAGATTGGAAGCCGCCAGGTTGATATCCGTAAAATTGTATTCCTTCAAATCCTGGGCGCTGAGGTTGATCTTGCTCAAATCGATGGCGCCTTTATCGGATTTGTATTGATTCCACCGGGACGCCCCATCCTTTTCCTTGATGATTCCCAGTAAAAACCGTTCTGCTTTTGAATCTGCCATATTCCTTCCTTTTGATGGAATTTATTTATCTCGTTCATTTATCCTTTTTACGAAATCGGGTCTCCACGGTAGGGGAGGGCTCTTTATGGGGATTGTAATAATCGATCACATATGCCTCCACCTCGGAACGATAAAGACTTATGAATTTCAGGATGCCGTTGTAAACCGCTTCGGCTTCCCTTTCGGCAAAAAGAGGATCTTGAAGAATCCTGTCAAATTCGAGATTGCTCATAAATCCGAACTCTATGATCACGGAGGGAATTTGGGTATTTGCCAGGATCACAAAACCCTTGCTGTGTATTCCATGATCCACTCCGGGCATCGTTCCTGTCAAATGGGAGTGAATAGCTTCCGCCAGCAGCTTGTCATGGGAATTTCCCTTGGAGTAGTAATAAACGGATGGACCATTGTCATAAGGATTGGGCGAGTAATTATGATGCAGGGAAACCAGTATATGGGCTCCCTGTTCTTCGGCGATTTCAACCCGGCGTTTCAGCTCCTCATCCCTTGTTCCCGTTGATCCGGTTACCCGCGTATCTTTATCCCGGGTCATGACCACTTTAGCTCCGGCTCTGGAGAGTATGTCTCTCAAGGAAAGCGCCGCTTTCAGATTCGCATCGGATTCCCACATGCCCGATTCAACGCCCTTTGCGCCTCCTGTGTAGATGCCGGTTCCCTCGTAAATCGATTGCCCGCCGTGCCCGGCGTCCACGCAGACGGCGATTCCGGATAACGGCTTTGATCCGCTTTTCTGTCTGAAAAAGGAACAGCCCTGCGCCATTAAAAATATTAAGGGTATGACGGCGACGAATGTTTTGAATTTCATAATAAAACTCGGTTGACAATATGTAAATTATGATTTCTTTATTTATAAATGTTTTTTTGATCTGTCAAATTAAAACGTGGGCTCTAAAGGTTTTTGAAAAGTGAAAGTCCTTTTTTTTCTCAATGCTTATGAGGAGGATGGACCGGGCATTTTAATCTCCAGGATCGCCTCCCGAATGCGCTCGATGGAAGGAATCTCTCTTCATACCGCGGCTTTATCCCGCGGCGGTTCCCTCGAGAAACGCTTTCATGAAAATGGCATCCCGACAAAACTCATCGCCATGCGCGGCATGCTCGATTTTCCCCGATATAACGAACTGAAACGATTCCTGCGGGAGGGAGCGTTCGATATTATTCATACCAATATTCTGCGCGCCGATCTTATTGGCCGTTCCGCTGCTCACGCAGCCGGCATTCCGTTCATTATCTCAACCGAACACGGCATTCATGCCTGGGAACATAAGGGACGCCTCGTTCGGAAACTGGTCAAACGCTATTACCTCCATACCGTGAAATTCACGTCATCCATTATTGCCGTAAGCGATTTCGTTAAAAAAAGCCTGATTGCGGAAGGAATACCGGAGGAAAAAGTCGTTCGCATCTATAACGGGGTGGATACCGATTATTTTGTCCCCCTTAAAGATGATGAGAAAAACGCCCTCCGAAGATATATCACGGATGAGCCGGTGGATTCGGCAATCGGACTGGTAGGAAATCTCATCGAAATGAAAGGATTGCGCTATTTTATCCAGGCGCTTCCTCAAATCTTTCAAAATCATCCCCGGACTTTAGTTGTCGTTGTGGGGGAGGGACCCTTGCGAAACGAAATGGAAAGAGAGATCGCCCTTCAAAACCTTTCCCGGAAGGTCAAGTTCGTTGGGAAATTCACGCAGATCACCCAGCGTATTGTCGCAGCCATGGATATACTTATTCAGCCCAGCCTTACCGAGTCTTTTGGCTTGACCGCTGCGGAAGCCCTTTCCTGCGGCGTTCCCGTTGTCGCAAGCAGTGTGGGCGGACTCCCGGAACTGATCCAAGATGAGGTTTGCGGCAATCTCGTTCCTCCAAAAGATTCAGAAATCCTGGCAGCCAAAGTAATCTCCCTTATGGATGATCCGGAAAAGTGCCGCAGATTCGGAAAGGCGGGTCGCGAACGCGCTTTAAAACTATTCGACCTTTCCGATACGGTTGATAAATACCTGGAACTCTATTCACGATTCATGCAAAAGGAAACCGTTTGAAATCTCTTCCTGGCGCTTTATCGGAGTTTATTTTGATTTCGGATTCAGCGACCCGAAATCACCCAGGTGCTCCGTGCAGGCGCCCCCTTTGGTGAAAACCAGACTGAATTTCGCCTCTGCTCCCCTTCGTATCAACTCAACGATAATGATGTTTTCCCCTTTTGGGATTATGACATCATGAACATGGGCGTTTTCCCCTGTCCACCAATCGATGTTATCCCTCCGCGAAATCATTTTTCCGTTGATCCATAACCGGAAGGCGTCTGTATGACCGATCAAAAGAGAAACCTTTCGTTCTTCCGGGGAAACCATTCTCCTCACGAGATACAGGGCGCAGGGACCCTGGAAACCCACGGCGTCATTTATATCCATCAAATCTTCATAATAGTTGATTGTCCGCCCTTCTTTGTAACCATCTCCCGAACGGTTTTCATCCGTGATTTCATCCGGTTTCAAATATTCCTTTTCCATATCGGCTTTTGCGTTCAGGTGATATGCTCGGATACGATCGGCGGACTCATCCCGATCTTTGCCTCCAAGGTATCCATAATAACTCTCTCCGGGTTTTAATTCCGGGATATCCGTACAATTCTCCCAGAAAGGTCCGAATGCTTCCCATACGGTTGCGCCAACCAATCCAAACCTGTAATGAACCTCCTGATGATCCTTTGAATCAAACCGCGCTTCCAGGATGTTTTTTTCATAAAGTATCCTGATATCCGGCGGAACCGCAATTTCGATTTCCCATATTCGTTTTTCCCCGGGAGCGAGTTCAAGTTTTTCGGAAGTTTTATTGCAATTCCAGCCTTCGGGCATGGAGATGCGAAGCGTTCCCGATAGAGACTCTTCCGTCTGGTTCTGAAAGAGGATATAAAGCGTTTTCCGATCTCCGATCCCTATCGCCGGAAGCCCCTGATAATCCACAAAAATGCTGATGGGATTCGGACATGGCTCTTTGATTTGAGGGGTATCCGGTGGGCTTTGTATTTCAATTTCATGATTGATCTTCCGGGCGAAATGAAGCCCCATGCGGCAGACGTCTTCCGCAAGATCGTATATTTTGTCCGATCTCCTTTTGATATCGACGCCCAGGATGTATCGTTGCTCTTCAAACCCGTGTCTTTTCATCAGAAAGTCCGCGCCGTGTATGATTCCCAGAATCGCTCCGGTTGTGGCGCAGGCGCAGTCCGTATCGAATCCTGAATTCATCGCGATCATGATGGTGCGGATGAAATCCTTTTCGCCTAAAAGAAGCGCCATCAACGCTATTCCCATATTCTGAAACATGTTTGTACAATCAGGATGACCGTAATTCCTGATGATAAGCTCCCTGACGATGCGCCAATCCCCTTTCATAACGCACCATTCCCTGACATCCCTAACCAATTGCAAAAATCTGGAGTCCCCGGGTATCAGAGATAATCCGATCTCGATCAGATTATCCATGTTTCCTTCAAAAAAAGCAGCGGATTCCAATCCCGCAAGAAACTGTTCGGCAAAGACAGAATCACCCGCATGATCCAGAACGCCGTCTTTTCCGGCAAAATGGGAGGCAAGTACAGGATTACCCGGCATGACGCATGCCCAGATTTCCGAACGGATCGGACATCCCATTCCCGCAATGTAATACCGGTTATTATACGCCCCGGATACAGGGGGATGAACCCCCCGCGCATAATTCTTCTTGAAAATCGCATATTCGCCAGGGGCGTAAGGGCACTTGTTCAGGAAAGCGTCCGCCAAATCCTCGCTGGTTATTTGCGTCCCCTTCTCTTCCAGAACCGAAAGCCAGAGAACCTGGAGATCCAGATCGTCATTGGGTATCATGTTCCGGATCATTTCGGGATTGTATTCGAAATGAAATAATTCCTTTGCGCCCTCATAAGGCGCGCCGATGGTGCCTCCGATGGATTTCCCTATCCAGCAACCATGGGTTTTGTCCAGATATTCCGCATAATCAATCTGTTTCATGGAACTGCCGCCATCCTCCAAAATATAAATTTCGTCTGAATGATTTTAATCAATCATGATCGTGCGAAACCGGTCTATATCGATTTTTCCCGCCGCATCGCTCGGATCGAATCTTATCTGAAGGATGATACCTTTCCATTCCGGCGATCGAGCAACTTCGATATTATATTCGTGAAAGTTCTCATCTGCCTTAATCTGGAATTTGATGGAGCGATATTCATCCCATTTCCTTTCTTTTTCCGTGATCCAGAATAACTGTCCCTCGTTTCCATTCTCTATCCTCATCCGAACTCGGATCGAAGCGACTCTTTCTGCGGGCATTCTCATAAAGGGCGGCCCTGTTAAAACAGGATCTTTCGTTGTCGCTACGGTTGATAAACATCCGCTCTCGATCCTTGTATCCTTCATCGGGCTTGAAGGGCGAAGCCACAGGTCATAAATCGAGTTGAAATCCAGATCGATCCCCTTGTTCAATCCCAATTCATCCGCATAACGGCTGAGATATATTTCATTCACTTCATCGTATGTGATTTTGCTCCCCAGGCGCTCCCGTTCTTCCCGTGAGGGCGTCAATATAGTATAAGGTCCCCGTGATTTGCTAAGGACATCCCGGATTGCCCCGAGCCTTCCGAATCCCCAATGTTCCTCGGGTTCCGCTTGCCCCCCCTCTCCCCATTCATTCCATGATTCAAAGAGCGCCAGCTTCGTGTCTTTTTCTACATACTCCGGCAGCGTCTCGATCATGCGCCGAAACGCAGAAGGCGCGTTGCCTGTTGTGCGGACCGCATTTTCCCTTGATCGGGCATTGTCATCCCATCCCACCCATGCCGATGGAATATAATCCAAGCCCTGACTGTGCGCCTCTTCCCGGGCAATTTCAAAACATTCCCTGTGCCTGGGAATAAGCGGCTCAAAGGGCAAGGAACGCGTCGCCGGATCCCAGGGAACGTCCCGCATTCCATAAGCATAAGCCGTTACGCAATCAAAGCCTCCTTTCGCATAATCGAGGAGAAAGGGCTTGTTATTCTGCAATGCGGCAAAATAAATCCCCGGATGCCCGTATCCCCGGGCGATCTCGCGCAATCTGTTCAGCGCCTTTTTGCATCCTTCCCACCCCCCGTGCGCATTCACGATCTTCGATGGAACATGGATGATGACAACCGGTTTTCCCTCGATGCGAAGGTAATTCTTCCTGATAAAATAGCGTTCGCATAAAGCGCGGATGAATCCTTCGAGCGTAGGGAGTGAGAAATCCAGCGTCTTGAATTCCGCGCAATGTCCTTCATTGCACCAGTCAATGCAGAATTCCATCTTGTCAGAAAATAGACTCTGTAAAAAACCTTTCTCCAACGCATCGTTCAAATAGCAGTATCCTTGGTTGTAATACCAGTCGAATACAAAAAAAGAAACGCCGTGTTCCACCGCCCAATAAATATGCCAGTCCGCAACCTCCGGTTTTGATTCATCGTAATATCCCAGTTTGGGCTTGAGATAATCTACATGGCGTACGCCCCAGTTGTTGCGCTCCCAATCCAGCATGACAGGAAAGTAATAGCACCCCAGCTTGATATCCATTTCCGGAAGTTGCGGTGCGGGAAGATCAAAGGATGTTCCAACCTGTTCCTGCGCAATTGTGATGAAAGGTTTGCTCGATCTTTGGAAACGACGCGTTCCCTCCGAGGTTTCCGCCTTTATTCTGCAAATAATGGCGTCTTCATGGCTCGAGGGATAACCAGTCAACAGTAATTCATGGGTGACAGATTCGCCGAAGGAAAGACCTCCTGATGTGAACCGAGTATTCCCTTGGCATTGCATTCCCTTTGGGAGTTCTATTTCTACCAGCGTCTTCTCGAATCTGATATTTCCCCGGTTTTCGATCCGCGCTTTGAGGGTGAAGGCTTTATCTGGTTTCTCGATCGGATCATGAATAATATCAATCGCCGCATCCGTTTTTTTCTCATCCAGAAGAATCAGTTCAATCCCTTTTGCCTGAAACCTTTTCCCCGGTTCGGATTCAAGGACAGCTGTGGCGAACCGCGCTTTTTCCGGGGCAACCGCCTCGATAAAGTCTTTTTGCCAATCTGTTCCCGCCAGCTCCGATACCCAGGCGTATTCATGTCCCAATACAGTTTTATCTTTATCAAGCCATTGAAGAGAAAAATTATAACGTCCCTCCCCCTCGATTCGTTTGATAAATCCGCCAAAACGATAATTCCCAAGCGATTCGATCCTGATTGGTTCTGATTGGATCAGGAGATTGCTCGCGCGGGATAAGGTATCGATATCCAGAATCTCTTCTGATGATTCCGACTGTTTTGTATGGACTTTCATCATCGGATGGTTTTCGCCACCGGCGCTTTTCATAATACCCGCCTCACCCATACTCAGAACCAATACCGTTATGATAAAGATATAAAACCGATCATGGATCATGTCATTTCCAACCAGATGAAATAATCGAATACGGAAAAATATGTGTCACCAATTTCCGGGATTGTCAAAAAAATACTTGACCCAAAGTCGATGCCGTACTTTCATCACTTGCAATGATTATATCGGATGGTATGTTTTTTTCCAGCTGTAACGTTTGAAATAATGGATTAACTGAAATGAAGAATGGGGGGATAAATATGATAAGATCACCTTAATTCCATTAATCCCCCAATAATATTTGATTCCTCGATATCCCCATGCCGCCCTCAACTGAAAATCTGGTAACATTTAATAGACCCCGGCGTCTTTTCCGGGTTCTTTTTTATATTTATCACAAGTTTTTTAAGAAAAATGAAACATGTCAATCTGAACTCATAATAAATAATGCCTGTGAAGTCACCAGAAAAGGGCTCCAAAATATCAAAATAATACCCGTATTTATGTAATTTTTCATTGATATTTCATATCATTTAAACTATGAATTATGACAATTTAAGGATCCTGATAATATCTTTCCTGCGGTTTTTTTGTTCTTTGATATTAATCGCTTGATTGATGTCTTGTTCTTACAGCTTTCATCCTTCCATTGAGGAGAGAAGGAGTCTTTTCAAATTATCGTTTCCTAATGGTATCATGCGTTAATTTTAACAACAGGAATCATCCCTATTGTTTTTTAAATAAACCATATTTCGGAGGAGTTTATCATGCATAATTTCAGGTCTGTTTTGTGTCTGGTCATTTTGTCATTATTTCCTCTCATCGTTCTTTCTCAACCTTCACTTCTGATAACCAGTTTTGGCGCAGGAGGACCCGAGGAAACCGGCAATATTGAATTTAATTTCCAATTGTCCGATGCAGAAAGCGACCTCTGTTCCATCAGGTCCTATTATTCTACCGATTTGATCAATTTTTTCCCGGCACGAACGACAGGACAGACAAAAAACCTGAATTCTTCTCCCCTTGGAGTTTCTCATTCCATTATTTGGAACAGCCATGGCGATATTGGCGATCTCCCGGGTTATAACGGCACGGTTCAGTTCAGAATCATTCCCTTTGATCTTAACCAGGGAACCGGCGATACGGAACAGTTCATTCTGGATAATAATGATATCCCAAACATGAGTATTCAAAGATCCCCAACCGGTCTCGTTTCGGGTAATGTTCAGCTGATCTATACCATCACGGATGATAACAACAATCTTAACCTGGAGGTGGAATACACGACTGATACTCTCAATTGGTTTACAGCGAGCGGCTTACCCAAAATCAATCTTTTACCAGGTAGAGGGAAGCGGTTTACCTGGGACACAATCGCAGACCTTCCAGGATTTTATGGCGCCACCCTAAGACTCCGGTTGCGTCTTATTGACACGGATTCTGATCAAACCAGTTGGATAGAAACCGGGATTTTTTCCCTCAATAATAATGTCGCTGTTCCCGTTATCACTGATTTGACAACGCCCGTGGGTGAACAGTCGTTCGATGTCAGCGTAACATATACCCTGACCGATCCTGATTCTCCCTATCTGGATATCGAGGCTGAATATACTATAGATGGTTCGATTTGGAATACCGCTTCCGGGGGACCAAAAAGTCATGTACCAACCGGCGTAGGTAAAGTATTTACATGGAATTCCTATACTGATTTACCCGGCTATAATGGCTCTACGGTAAAACTGCGGTTAAGGGCAGTCGATTTGGATGGCAAAATGAGCAGTTGGATTGAGACGGGGAACTTTACCTTAGATAACAATACCGATCCTGTGGTGAGCGCTATCACGACGCCATCGGGTGAGCAATCGGGCAATATAGGCATAACTTACGACTTGACCGATCCCGACACCGCCTTACTCTCTATCGAGGCGGAATTCACGACTGATACAGTGACATGGCTTACGGCAACCGGCGCCCCGAAGGCGAACATCGCCCCGGGAACCGGCATCGCGTTTGTCTGGAACAGCGCAACAGACCTGGGAAGTTATTCCGGTTCCGCGGTGCAGATTAGAATTCGCGCCGTAGATACGGACAGCGACATGAGCGCGTGGGATACGACCGGCGTCTTCACTATTGATAGCAATATCGCGCCTGTAGTAAGCGCAATCACCACGCCTTCCGGAGAACAATCTGGCAATGTGGGCGTAACCTACACATTGACTGATCCCGATACCACGCTGCTCTCCATCGAGGCGGAATTCACAACCGATACAGTGACATGGCTTACCGCAACCGGCGCCCCGAAGGCGAACATCGCCCCGGGAACCGGCATAGCGTTTGTCTGGAACAGCGCGACGGATCTGGGAAGTTATTCCGGTTCCGCGGCGCAGCTCAGAATCCGCGCCGTAGATACGGACAGCGACATGAGCGCGTGGGACGCGACCGGCGCCTTCACGCTGGATAACAACGCCACGCCCGTAGTGAGCGCGATCACCACGCCTTCCGGAGAACAAATCGGCGATGTGGGCGTAACCTATACGTTGACCGATTCTGATACGGCTCAGTTGAATATTGAAGCTGAGTATACCACTGATGGAGCGAACTGGTTTACGGCGAGCGGAACCCCGAAGGCGAACGTCGCCCCGGGAACCGGCATCGCGTTTACCTGGAACAGCGCGACGGACCTGGGCAGTTACTCCGGTTCAACGGCGCAGCTCAGAATCCGCGCCATAGATACGGACAGCGACGCGAGCGGCTGGGACGCGACCGGCGCGTTCACGCTGGATAA
>JAFGFK010000017.1 GCA_016931135.1 Candidatus Sumerlaeota bacterium
TATTTTTTTCCGCTCTCCGGGAGTTATGTGGATGGCAGACTCAGCGCCCTCCTCGAAAAAGATTGGAGCAGGAGCGCGGATGTTACAGGAGCCTGCCTCTATTTTTCAAGGGGCGTTGTTACAATCCGGGATGTCGCAATTTATCCGGATCAGGGAACCGGCGATCCCTTCCATATACAAGGCGTCACAATTGAATTCTCCCCTCTATCCGTTCTTTTTTCCAAACCGGACAAATGGCGGGATATCCATCTTGACTTCCCGGGGGAAATACCTTTCCTCTTGAGAGATTCGCGGATCATCCCGGGCGATGATTTCAAGCACATGGTTCCTTTTATTAAAAACGCCCTTTCTGGCGCCTCAGGGCAAAGGGAAGGGGGAATCTCCAAGATTCATATCAACCTCGATGCCGTCAGCCTGGCGCTTCCTTTTCCTTCCGAATCCTCCGCTTCCCCGCCTCCCCTTATGAAATTGGAGAATCTTTCTCTCGTGTTTTCCTTTCATCAGGGACTCCTGGGCGTCGTCGCTTCCGAAGGAACCATCCGCTCCGAGCTGCAGGGGGATTTCAGGGGACTCTTGACGTTTCATCCGGATGGCGCGCCGGATCATCTCATGCTCTATTTCTCGCATGTCATGTTATCGGATAAATCGGTTCCTTTTACCGGTTTCCTTTTCGACGCCGTCCATATCAAAATCAAGGAAAAGATGGAATCCATGAGCGACTGCTTGTCTCTTCTGCATGACATCTCCATTGATTCCTTATCCCTGAACGCTCCCGGAGTGAACAGAATTTTTCATGAGAACCAGATTCAGTTCGCGGGGATCACCGAATTCCAGGGTTCAAACAAGTTCCTGAATCTGGATGAATCAAGACTTCTGATCGATAACTCGGAGATGATTCTGGAGGGAGGGATCACGCTTTCCGGCGACTACCCCTTTTCACTCGAAATGGAACAGTTCCCCATTTCTCCACAAACAATAAATATTTTCCGCAATCTTTTGTTTTCCACTCAATGGGACATGGCGTTCCAGCCGAACTCGCTCGCCCTGTATCTCGAGGCTTATGGCGACTTGAAGCATCCAAAAGACGCGCGCCTTCTCGGCTCCCTGAAATTTACCGATGTCGCATTGCGGCATAAGGGATATCCTTTCCCCATCACGCGCTTGAATGGACTCGTGACCCTGGATAGGTCCAACATAGTTGTCTCCGGAGTCACCGGCAGATTCGGCGGGGGAGATATCTCCCTCGAAGCTCATATTTCAAGTTCGGACAATTTCTCACCGCCGGAAAATATTTCCATGACCTGGACCGCAAATCTTCTGATCCAGGATATTCTCATGTCATTAAAAGAACATCTCCCAATTCCGGGTGGAACCCTTACCGGAAACATACTATCCACCGGAACACTGGAAATGGACCTTATTCATACGGACGATTTTACCTCCCTTTCTTTGAAGAACCTGGGAGGTTTTGTTGAAATCCAGAACGCCGATCTTCATCTTGACATGATACCCTTTGATATAAGGGGCGTCCAGGGGCGCATGAACGTTCTTCGTAATTCAATAGAATCCGCTGGATTATCGGGCACTGTTCCAGATGGAAACATCCGCCTTCAGGGTAAAATCGATGGAGAATCTTTTTTCTGGGATAAGCCTGTGTTAAGCGCGGTGTTCTATTATGGGGGAAACCTGGAACCGCTGGTTCAATCCGCTCCGGCTTACCTGAAAGATATTTTGGAAAGTCTGAAGGCAAAAGGTTCGGTTGATATTAAAACGAGAATTGTCCTTCCTTTTCTGGAAATCTCCCGGAGTTCTTATTCCGGCAGCGCATCGTTTTCCAACTGTTCCTTCACCCCGGCGCATCCCTCCCTTCAGGGGGAATTCGATAATATCAACGGGGATATTCGCTTTGTGGACAATGCGATTTTCGGAGACCGGGTGTCCGGACAATTCGCCCGAATGCCTTTCAATCTGCAGGGCGCCTTTGTCAAGGATCATCTCCGGTTTGATCTGGACAGCCTTATCGATCTGGCAGCGCTTCGCACGGCGGTTCCTCCTTTATCCGATGATTTTCGCGGAACGGGTACTGTGGAACTCAACTGCAGCGCCTCCATACCGCCCTCCCTTATGAAGTCGCTTCTTTCCAATGCCGCTCTTCCCGAAAAACCGGAATTGAAAATATCAGGCAAGATCCGTCTCCTGGATGCCGCCTTTGCCTATCGCGATATGCCTGCTGATTTGCATCGTCTTTATGGATTGATCGAGTTTTCGGAAAAAGGATTCAAGTATTCCGATGTCAAAGGCTGGTGCGGGGAAAGCCCGGATTGCACTATTGATGGTGAAATAAATCTGGGACAGCGCCCCCTTCTTGTTCGATTCCAGGTTCACGCCCCGGAATTGTTTTTCACCGAATGGACAGGACCCTGGAAAAGCAGTACTCCTTCCGCTTCCGATTACAGCGCCATAAGTGATTTGACTTCAACCTCTCCCACGCTTGAAGTCGATGGCGCGCTTCTTGCCGATAAAATTCATTTCGAACGCCTTGAAGGGGATTCCTTTCATGCTCATTTCATTTATAATTATTTTCCCAGCGCCCCGAACAAATTTTCGTTCGATGATGTAACGGTCAACGCCTATGGAGGGAAGGCGCGCGCTTCCGGCAACATGCTTTTCCCCTCCGATACCTTTTATTACGGCGTTCAGGGGGAAACGGAAAATATCGATATCAATCCCATGCTCACAGCCCTCAGGGGAGAACAGGACAGTTTTACAGGTTTTCTTACTGGAACCGCCACCCTGGCGGGTGAATCCGGTAAATCCGAATCCATCCGAAGTAAAATCAAATTCGATGTCCAACAAAGCCGTTTTATCAGCAATGTGATCCTCCTGGGACTCGGTGAAGCCCTCCATTCCTCCCTTCTCGACGATATCACCTTCTCGCGGATTCAGGGAGAAGTCTCCATCATAGATAATGTCGCCAGGTTCGAGGACATCTCTTTCACCAGCTTCCTTGTCAATCTCAACGCCTCGGGAACAGTCGATCTGCATGAAAACGTCGATGTTCTCTGTTACATTGTATTCGAACGTAAAAACATCTTTTCCCTTCCTGTTTTCAAACAGATTGCCGGAATCCTGGAACACATGGGAAAAGCCATTCTGAAGTTCCGTATCACCGGAACCCTTAATGATCCGAAAGTTGACGCCATCCCCCTTTCCTCCGATGAATTGAAAAAGCTTCTTCCCTGGTTCTAACCCAAATTACGCGTCAAAAAGGTAAAAAACGCCGATGTTTGACGAATCGAAAAATGAAGAGTATTGATAAAAGGAATTTAATAAAGAATTTATTCTTCGAGAGAGACGTTCCAGTAGGCGATGTCGATGAACTTGCGCCACAATACATGGTCCTCTTCCGCCATCGAGCGGCGCATGATGGCGCTCCAGTGCGGCTCTTTGGGCTCATGGATCAGTTTCATTTCGCATTGTTCCAGCGTCCTGTCGCCCTTCATGGCATTGCAGGATACGCACGCCAGAACCACGTTTGCCCATGTGGATTTTCCCCCGCGGCTTCGGGGAATGATGTGATCGATCGTCAATTCCTCCCGTGGCAGTCTCTGCCCGCAATACTGGCATGTGGAATGATCCCGCTGATAAATGTTTCTCCGGTTGAATTTCACGTAATGCTTGGGGAATTTGCCGTATCGCCGGAGCAAGATCACCTCGGGAGCGAGGATTTTGTATGTAGGGGTGTGAATGAAATTTCCCTCGGAATATCGGGAAAGATCCTTCCATGAATCGAAATCATGAATTTCATATTGTTCCGTAACGACTCTGGCAAGGTCCTGATAGAGAAGCGCAAAGGCTCTCTTTACCGAACAAATATGGATTGCCATCCAGTGTTTGTTCAGAACCAGTACGTCTCTTTGCAGAATTTCCATCATGGTAATTATAAAGGGCGAAAAAACGCCCTTTCTCTCTCAATCAAAAAGTTCTGACTTTCATATTAGATATTGATCTGAATGTAAAGTAAAAAATGGATAATAGGGAGGCGCCCTTGAACTGTAATTGGAAAACGGATGTTTACTCTTAAATCGATAAACAAAATTCACTGAAAAAGTCTAAACTCATACAAGCGCGCCGGATTTTATAGAGTATGACCCCAGAAGCGTCATCCCGAATTTCCGGTAACGGAGTCAAGATGCGCCCTCTGGCGTGGCGTGTTTTGACTATTCATCCAGTATCCCGTGCCGAAGCCCCAGCGGAAGCGGCGCAGGGCGCTCGCATCTGCTCCGGATTTTGACATGCCTGCCCTCTGTGGATGATTCGTGAATCGATTGCATTACGTCCAGAACGTGAAACGCCAGTTCTCCGCTCGCCCGATGCGGACGTCCGCTCCGGAGCGAGTATGCCATATCCGCAGGACCGATGCCCCGGCTGTTTTCCGGGTATATGTGCGAAAGCGGCATTTCCCTCCACTCGTTCGAATTGGCGCGACGCAGTCGAACAGGGCCGCCAAAACAATTGGGATCAGGAACTGCCAGCGTTCCCTCGGTTCCGTATATCTCGATACACGGCATCTGGTGCGCCCATACGTCAAAGCTGGTGATGATGGTTCCCACAGCCCCACAGCTGAAATCGAGCGCTCCGACAACATGCGTGGGAACTTCAACATCAATCTTCGTTCCATACTTTGGCTGGCTGGTAATCAACCGTTCCGGGAATGTTACCCGCGTGATACCGCTTACGCGCTCCACAGGACCCAGGAGATTGACAAGAGCGGTAAGATAATAAGGTCCCATGTCGAACATGGGACCTCCGCCTTTTTTGTAATAAAATTCCGGATCAGGATGCCAGGATTCATGCCCGTGGCACATCATGAACGCCGTGGCAGCAACCGGTTTGCCGATCCATCCATCATCGATCAGTTTGCGGCATGTTTGAATTCCTGCGCCCATAAAGGTATCGGGAGCGCAACCCACCAGCGTCTTCTTCTTTTTCGCCGCATCGAGAATCCTTGTTCCTTCATCGCGCGTCAAGGCGAGGGGCTTCTCGCTGTGAACTGATTTTCCCGCCTCTATCGCAGCCATGCTTACCTCATAATGCGCTTTAGGAACAGTCAGGTTAAGGATAATATCGATTTCCGGATCCTCGAGCATCTGTTTGACCGTACACGCCTTTGGCGCGTTCCATTCCTTAGCCTTTGCTTCAGCCTTTTCCTGTATAATATCCGCGCACGCAGCGACTTCGAGAATTTCGAAAGTGCGGGACGCCTGGAAATATATCCCCGAAATATTCCCGCAACCGATAATCCCGTATTTGATCTTTCTCATAATCTACACTCCCCGTTATGATTAATCTTTCGTTTATCTGAATTATGAAACAATTTACAATCATCAATTTACAATCGACGACTAACCACCCTCAACCAGCAACTGGCAATCCACCACCAGCAATAATCGTTTAAGAATTTTCATTTTACATTTCTCATTTTTCATTGAGACGCCCACAGCAAGCCCCGCTTCACGATCTCACGAGCCTGCGGCACATCGAAATCCTTCACCGTATGCCCCAGCGACGTATAGAAGACCCGCCCCTTTCCGAACATGCGTTTCCACACAACAGGCATTTTGTTGCCCCGAATCCAGTCGATTCCCTCGTAATCCCCGCTGAATGTCGTCGTGGCAAGAACTTCGTTGGATGGATCCGCGTGCATGTAATACTGTTCCGTGTTTGTCATCATGAAGTCATCGAGTCCCTTCACGATTTCATCATCCGGTTTGATGATGTTCACGCGATAGGAAGGGATGACGCCGCCCGGGTGCACAACCCATTGACCGCCTGTCATGAACTGGTATTCCGTATTGTTGCGAAAGGAGTCGCACATGCACCCGTGCCATCCCCCGATGCCGACGCCGCTGCGCACCGCCTGCAAAAGCCCCATCTCCTGTTCGCGCGTGATCTGCCCGCATGTCCACACCGGAACGACCAGATTCAAGGAATTCATTTTGTCCTTATCCAGGTAGGAATCGAGCGTTTGAGATACTTCCACATCATATTCCGAATCTCTTAAAAAAGCGGTGAAAAGTTCCGCGCTTTCCTTTGGCGTGTGCCCTTCCCATCCGCCCCATACGACTAATGCCTTTTTTCTCACAAGTTTCTCCTCGCGAATAAGATTAAATGACTGATTCTCTTCTTTCGAAGAAAAATATTATCTGCGGGTATTACAGGGAAAAAATATATTCAAGTGAAATTGTATATATGACCTTGACGGATTCTCTGATCTGTGAAATTCATTCCATATATTATTCTAAATTCAAGGAATCAGGAGATTATGATATGCCGTACCGTTTGCCCGATCTGCGATACCAGTTGAAAAAATATTCACCGCAAAACCTTCTCAGGAGATTGAAAGATTTTTCACTCGATCTGAGATTCTCCGTGGGAATCTGGTACTTCGCCCCCTCAGGAGGAAGATTTCATGATCGCTACGTTCCGGAGAAAACAATCGAAGAACGCCTCGAAATGGCTGCGGAACTGGCGAAATTCGGCGTGAAGGGCATTGAAGCCCATTTCCCCGATGAAGTGAATTTCGAAAATCTCGCGCTTTATAAAAAACTGGAAAAGGAAACCGGAATCAAACTCGTCGCCGTTCCCTTTTCCCATTTTTTCCATAAAGATTTTGAATTCGGCAGCCTTTCCAATCCCGATTCCCGCATACGCAAAAAGGCTGTTGAGATTGCGATCCAGGGCATGAAACTCGTGAAAGCCTCAGGGGCGCGAATGGCGATCTCCTGGCCAGGGATCGATGGATACCTCTATTCCCTCGGAACGATCTTCCCCTGGATGTGGGATTGGTTCGAGGGGGGAATGGCGGAAGCTATGGATGAAGTTCCCGGAGTTCGCGTGGCGCTCGAACCCAAGCCTTATGAACCGGCGCCCAATAATATCTACCGCACCACGGCGGAAGGCATTCTCGCAGGAAAAAGAATCGAGGCGCGGCTGAAAAATCCCGTGAATCGCAAGCTCCTGAAAGCGGGACATGCCCTTTTCGGGCTCAATCCCGAAGTGGGACATGTGCGTATGGGGTACGAGGATGCGCCAGCTGCCTTCAGCCTTATCGGAATGGAGGGACGCCTCGCTCATACGCACTGGAACAGCCAGCCGCTTGGAAATTACGATCAGGATTTGAACGTAGGCGTTGTGGAATGGCAACAGGCGGAAGCCCTTCTTTTCGCCTTGAAAATAATGGGATACCTCGAATACTTCGGGATCGACGTCAATCCGGAACGAATGCCTGTTCAAAAAGCGGTTGAAATCAATACAACGGTTCTGAAGATCATGAACGATCGCATCGATAGCCTTCCCTGCGAAAAAATAGTGGATTGCTTCCTCTATCCGGAAAAACATCGCGGCGAACTGGAACTTATTTTTGCGGAAACGATGCGCAGGAGAAAAAGCCCCCGTTGAAATTGAGGAGATAGACGCCCATGAAAATCCTTCTTGCCCAGATCAATACCATTGTCGGCAATATCGAATATAACGCGAAAAAGGTTCTTGATTATCTGGAGCAGGGAAGGAGGGCAAACGCCGACCTTGCCGTATTTCCCGAATTGACCCTTATGGGTTACCCGCCGCGCGACCTGGTTCTGATGAAAGACCTGATCGAGGCGAACAAGTCAGCCCTGGAACGCGTTACCCGGGAAACAAGGGATATCGCCGCGATCGTGGGATTTGTGGATATCAATCCCGCGGATCAGGGAAAAGGTTTGTTCAATGCTGCAGCCTTGTGCGCTGAAGGCAAACCAGTATCGAAACATTATAAAACCCTGCTACCTACCTATGATGTTTTTGACGAAGCCCGATATTTTGATCCGGCGCCCTCTCATAATCTGGCATCCTTTATGGGAAAGAAACTTGCCATTACGATTTGCGAGGATATCTGGAACATCGATACCCCCGGAGATGGAAAGCTTCTCTATCCCATGGACCCCCTGAAAGAACTGAGTCTTCAAAAACCCGATCTGCTCATCAATCTTTCCGCATCACCCTTCACCCTCGGGAAACGTGATATTCGCCGGGAGGTTTTTCAGAATGCGGTTCGAAAATTGAGTGTTCCGCTTGTTCATGTGAACCTTGTAGGGGGAAACGACAGCGTCATTTTCGATGGCTGGAGCGTTGTTTTCGGAAAAGAGGGCAATCTCCTTGCTCAAACCAGGGATTTTCAGGAGGATTTCATCCTCTTCGATACCGAGCAGAGGGAATGGGAGAGCCATGAAACAACCGAAGCTGGATCGGAGCGCCTTATGGAGGCGTTGAAACTCGGGCTTTCCGATTACATGAAAAAATGCGGATTCAAAAGATGCGTCCTGGGGCTTTCCGGCGGTTTGGACTCCGCCGTTGTGGCGACGATCGCCGCCCAGGCGCTCGGTCCCGAATCCGTTGTCGGCGTTTCCATGCCTTCCCGCTTTTCCTCGAATGAAACAAGGAAGGACGCCGCCCTTCTCGCTGAAAACCTGGGCATCGAATTCCGCGAAATTCCCATCGAAGCCCCCTTCCAATCCTTTTTAAAACTCCTCGAACCGGAATTCGGCGGCATTCCATTCAACATAACCGAGGAAAACTTACAGGCGCGCATCCGCGGCGTGATCCTCATGGCGCTCTCGAATAAATTCAGCTGGCTGGTTTTGAGCACCGGAAACAAATCCGAACTTGCCATGGGATACTGTACCCTTTACGGTGATATGACCGGAGGATTGGCTGTGATCTCCGATGTCCCCAAAACCCTCGTTTACAAGCTGGCGGAATACATCAACCGGGACAAGGATATTATCCCCCCTTCCATCATCGCCAGACCCCCTTCCGCCGAGCTCCGCCCCAACCAGAAGGATGAAGATTCCCTTCCTCCGTACGCCGTTCTCGATCCCATTGTGCGGGAATTCATCGAGAATCGGAAGAGCGCTTCTGAAATTGCCCGGGCTTATGATCATGACGAGTCATTTGTCCGGAATATCTTGAGTGTCATTTCAAGAAATGAATACAAGCGTCGCCAGGCTGCGCCCGGTTTGAAGGTTACGAGCCGCGCCTTTGGCGAAGGATGGCGCATGCCTATAGCCGGCTCCTGGGGCGCTGAAAAATAATTCTGGTAGCGTTTTCGAGACATTTCAAATGTTGCCAATCATGGAGTCTGATCACTATGCTGGATGAAATCCAATATTTTTTGAAACGCTGGCTCACCCCCGCGGTGAGAGGGATATTCCTCATCAATATCGGCATTTTTCTCGCGCAGCATACCCTTCTTTTACTCTTGAAATTGAATGAACCCTTTCTCGAACTTTTTGCCCAGGTTCCTTATGACGCCATCAGCAGGTTTCAAATCTGGCGCTTTGTCACTTACATGTTCCTTCATGTGGGACCTTTGCATCTTCTTTTCAACATGCTTGCCCTGTGGTATTTCGCCCCGCGGCTCGAAAGCCGCTGGGGCTCGAAGGAATTCCTGAAATTCTATTTCATCTGCGGGGTGGGGGCAGCCATTGTGCACGCCATTTTCACCTTTATCTTTGGAGCGAAAGGGCGTCTTCCATCCGGCGAGTTCGTTTGGGGAAAGTATGGCATGATCGGCGCCTCCGGCGCCATTTACGGCGTCCTCCTTGCCTATGCCATGTATTGGCCCAATGAAACCGTGCTCCTCAATTTTTTCATACCCATGAAGATCAAATACATGGTGATCCTGTTCTGTATCATGGAATTCATTGGCACTATCGGTGCAGCGGGGAGCGGGATTTCCCACATCACCCACCTGGGGGGGCTTTTGACCGCGTTTCTTTATCTGAAGGGCGGGAGTTTTATCGGAAGAGGGGGCTTTTTTCGCCGCGGACCGAAAAAACTCGTCAAACGCTACTACCGCGACAACGACGGACGCATCTATATCGAATTCGACAAGGAATGATTGATTTCGTAATCTTCAAGCCTTAATAGAGATCATTCCTCAAGAGATCAACGCCCCTCCTGAAATTCTCGAATCTGTTAATTTGAATCCGCATGAGATTACTACACGATACTTTAGAAAACTGTAATAATGTTGTTGTGAAGTAGGTATTCACCTCTTCTCTTTACCTATATAAAAGATATTTATGGCAATTCTGGTATTTGTTTCTATCCTCGTCAAGAGCGCCTTTCTCTTCGCCACTTTTCCAGTTCTTGTTTCAGGGCTTCATTTATGAGTCCAAGATTTTCCGAGGTAATACCGATCGAAAGGTCCAGGTCGCGGCTAAACTGCGCCGCGCCGTATAAAATACACGCCTGACCTCCCATCAGGAGAAATTGCACGTTCGATTTCCGGAAAGTCAAAAGGGCTTTGTGAATCGGGCTCTGGATCAAGACTCCCTCCCATGCTGAGATATATATCCCACAATTTTCCGCTTTCAATATACCGTTCCACGGGCGATAACTGCGCCCATTCCTCTTCCTCTGTTAAAAAATGTTCGTCCATTTCCAATGATTTCTCTTTCAGGGAAATTTGATTGATAATGGCATGAGAAAAATCTCCTTGTCAATTGGAGACTTTCTTAGGAGGATCGCCTTAGCGCATCCTGCCCCTTATCCCATGCTTCTCATTCTTCGTACAATTCCCAGGATTCGACTTTTGACGCAGGCGCCCACGATGGTCCTCCGATTCGGAAATCGTTTACCCGCGCCTCGTTAAGATTGTAACTCATCAGACGAATCCATCCCACCTTCTGATCGCTGTCCGTGATGCTCCAATCTACAACTGGCGTTGTTCCGCTGTTCTTATATATCTCGATATCAATGGATGACCCGTTTGCCGTGGCCTTGATATCGAAAAGGTCCCCGCTGTTGATACCGCCTGTTACAGCGACATTGTAACTTCCTATTTGCGTCCAGTCGTTCGTGCGGCGCAAGATCACCCTTCCCGGATTATTGGGGGAAAGGCTTGTGAAAAATGTGATGGAGTAACCTTTGGACCCTTCGCGCAGGCGTATATCGAAATTGGCTTCCGGCGTCGCCGTGTTGGATTGGGCGGCATTGGTGATGGTGATGCCTGCTTCCATGTGAAAATTTCCATAAACGTAACCGGCGGTTTGGATGCCGCCTCCGCCATCAACTGTTCCGTTCCCCAGAAAACGCGCGGAACCTGTTCCGCTCATGATCACGCTGCCTCCGCCCGTGGTTTCCGCCTTCCAATCCGGAAGGGGAGCGGTCTGATCCAGGGAAGAGCCATCAAATCTGTCCTGCCACCAGAAGGAATCCTGGGGTACTGTTGCTCCGCCGCCATTCGCCCCTCTGGCATATCCGGAGCTGCAGGAATAATTAAAGGATTTCCAGGGATCATGTTCCTCATCGAATGCGCTCGTATTGTTCTTCCAGTATTGAAGGGAGTATTCGTCCCATCCCGATGCAGAGGGATAAACAAACCACGTTGCTGCCACGATATTATGGTTCGAAAGCCCGGGCCATTCGCCGCCGGCGCCTGTATTCCAGCTATTCATATACGTATAAGCCCGATGCAGGAATTTCGCCCCGATCTCCGCATTGGCAAGATTTGGCATGTGCTTGTTCCATTCCGTGATGTAAACCGGACGATCCCCAAGTCCCAGCTCATCGATGATCATCAACTGTTCCCGGATCGAGTCCCAGTAACCATCCAGCCCATAATTTGCTCCCCCCGGTTCCGCATATCCGTGGATTGCGAATCCGTCGATCTTGCCCTTATCCGATACCGCCTCGATCATTCCCCAGAGGAATTCATTGCCATCCATGAAACGCACTCCAGGAATGACATTTCCGGGGGAATTCGGCTGCATCAGGACGATTTGCGTTGCGGGAGTGGTATTCGGGGTGATTTCATGAATCTTGTCGCGGCAGGCGATGTAGGCATCCGCATACTGGGCGGGAGTGGGAGACCATTCAATTGTATAATTCGCTCCGTCCCAACGCTTGTTTTCGCCCAGGAGATTGACCTCGTTGCCAATCTGCCAGATATGGCAGTAATCCTTGAGAGTATCAGCTGCTGCCTTGCAATCGTCTGAATAGTTCGCAAGGGTATAAGGATCGGAGGAATGGGGCGCATTTCTGCTCCAGTAAGGTTGCACCCGGAAGATCATGGAATGCCCTTTTCCCTGGGTGATTTTCTGGCATTTACTCACGAAATAAGAGGGCAAATCCCAGGCGGGCGCCTTGGCTGCGTCAATGAGGGTGATTTCAAGGTCCCAAATCCCTTTGTCGCCGGACATATCCTCCACATCCGTACGCTGCCCCGGTGAAATGGAGTCCGTGTTTCCATACCAGTGTATTCCGTAAAGGTAGGATGAATCCGTTACGGAATAGGCGCAAACCAGAAGGAAAGGCAGGATGCCGATTATCATGATTTTTCGCATGAAAAATCCTCCCTTTATTTTAAATGATATAAGATGTATTATTTGTAGATTTTTTCCCATGTCAATAACCGTTTTAGATTGTTTATTAGCTTGACCCCTTTTCTATCGGGTGTAAGGTTTCCTCTGGTTTTTTTATTCTGAAAATTGAAGAAAGGAAACAATATTATGCAAAATCTCAATCTGTGCAGGAAATGGTCTGCGCTTTTCCTTGGCGGAATCATGATTCTTTTGTCCCTGGCCTCTTTCGCCCAGGAAGACGCGGGGAAAAAAGAAGTTGCCCGCATTCAGGATAGAGTGGTTACCCAGGAGGAACTGGAAAAGGAGATGAATTCCCAGGCTTCCCAGTTCGGAGTTCAAATGGTTACTTTACCCGAAGATCAAAAACAGCGCTATCGCAAGGTGATTCTTCACAGGCTTATTGACAAGGAATTGATCCTGGCGGAGGGTAAAAAGAATAAAATCGATGTTTCTGACGCAGAGGTTCAATCTGAAGTTGCAAAGATCAAGGGACAATTTCCGGATCAGAAGACATACGAATCCGTCCTGGAGCAGAAAAATATCACCCAGCAGGAACTGGATGAAAAGATAAAGGAAAACCTTTTATTGAAGAAGATTATCGACGATCTTACAACCGGCGTCGCAACGGTCCTGGATGAAGAAGTGAAAAAATATTACGATACGCATTCCAAGGAATTCAAACGCGAGGAGGAAGCCAGGGCAAGCCATATCCTGATCAAGGTCGATAAGGAAGCCGAAGAAAAGGAAAAAGAACGGGCAAAGAAAAAGATTACGGAATTGCGCGAAAAGATTCTGAAAGGGGAGGATTTCGCCAAACTCGCGCAAGAACATTCGGATTGTCCCAGCGGGAAGCGCGCCGGGGGCGACCTTGACTGGTTTGGCAAGGGCAGAATGGTTCCTCCCTTTGAACAGGCAGCCTTCTCCCTCAAAGTCGGGGAAATCAGCGATATTGTCGAAACCCAGTTTGGTTACCATATCCTGAAGGTTACAGATCGTCATGAAGCCGGAACCATCAAATTCGAGGAAGTGAAGGATGATCTCAGGGAAGAACTCGCGTTAAGAACCAAAGGCGAAAGATTTGACGAGTGGCTGAAAAAGGAAAAAGAGGCAAAAGTCAAGTTCACAGACCCTGCGGATAAGGAATTCGAGATGGAATCCGCGAAGCCATCCGAGAAAAAAGAATAATGCGTTCCTTTGTATATATTTTCGCCTTTCTGTTCCTGTTGAATGGTTGCTCGCTTTTTCACAAGAAACCGTTCAGCCCAAACATGACTCAGTATCCCCCGAATCTTTCCCCCCAGGAAATATCTCGAATTCTAGGGGAAAGACACAAAATCCTGCCCAAGCTCTGGGCTTCCGGGAAGATTACTATTTGGGGCAAGGGAATCAAGGGAAAAAAATACTTTCACGCCACCCTCCTTTACCAGGAACCGGATTCCCTTCGTTTGCGCGGCTCCCGCATGATCACTTCCACACTGTTTGAATTCATCGTCAATTCCAATAGAATGGCCGTAGTATGGAACAGGGAAAAAATGTGGTTTCATGGAGCAAAAGACGAGTGGCTCCGATATCCGGAACTCAGCCTGGGCATAGATCCCCTTTTTCTCCCGAAGGCATTGTTGATACACCAGGAGTTGTCCGCTCTTTTTGAAAATAAAAAGATTTCCCGTTGGCAAAAAAAGGGAAAGGCGTGTCTTTTTATCAGGGAAGGAATTCAGGACTCAACAGAAGCCTTTCTGGTGGGAGCCGACGATTTGCTCATCCGGGAAGCAGCCCTTTACAACTCCCGGGGAAATCTTGTTCTCAAGATTAAATTCCTGCGTTATGACCTCTTTGATGGGGAAATCCTCCCTGTGGAATTGGAAACCTTCTTCCCCGAAACTTCCGTAACCGCCAAGGTTCGACTGGATGCCTATAAATTTCCCGAAACCTTTGATGAGGCGGTTTTTTCGCTTGCGCCGCAACCCGATTTTGATAGCCATCCCCTGCAAGATCTGGCGATCCCTCCTTTGATTGATAATCCATGATTTGACGCAACCTTAAAAATAGTGAGGATGTTCCGGTAACGGAGTCAAGATGCGCCCCTCTCCCCGCATCGTTGATTTTTTTATTGCCATTATGCCGGATTCCGTGAATATTACTATTATCTTGTTTATACGGCGTATTTTCATCTTTATATAGAGGATTCATACTGTTTTGCGCGATGGATAAAAGGCTTTTTCGCATAGTGGTCGCCCTTTGCCTGAAACATCCCATTTCCGTTCTTACGGCTATAGGATTCATTACCATATTTGCCATATTTTCCATTATGTATCTTTCCATCGATACGGACATTACCACTCTTCTTCCTGAGAGATCTCCCGTATCCGACACGCTTCAGGAGGCATTGAGGACTTTTAAATCCTTCGACTTTACTTTTGTCGTATTGGAGGCCAGGGGCGCCGGCCAGGGGGAGATTCTGATCAGGGCGGCGGAAACCCTCGCCCCGGCTCTGGACAACCCGGCCTATATTTATTCCGTGGATTATTCCTTTGATTCCAGGCTGAAATCCTTTTACCTCGAAGAAACAGAGGATCGGCTTTCCTGTCTTTTGTCCAAATCCGATCTGGATACAGCCCTTGCCCGGCTTTCCCCGGACAATCTCGAAGACTCCATGATCCGCCTCACACGGCGACTCCAAGCCATCACGACCCCGGAAATGAAAAGGGATTTGCTTGAAGACCCGCTCGATATAGGCTCCCTTTTTCTTCACAGGCTGATCATGTCCCGGGGACCGATCCCCTTTCAACTTCGCAAAGGGTATTACATGTCTCAGGATGAATCCATTCTCCTTATGGTTTTAAGGCCTCTCGAGCCCGCTTCGGATTTGAAATTTTCCACCGAGCTCATGGGATTTCTCGATCGTGTCAGGGAGGCGCTTATTCTCAATAATCCTGATTTCAATGATCAAGTCCGGGTGTCTTATATCGGAAGTCATCCGGAGACCATTGCCAATACCCGCATCGTGCGGAACGATCTTCTGCAAACTTTGATCGCCTCTTTCGTTATGGTTCTTCTTCTGTTCCTCTTCGTTTTTCGTCACAGGGAGACGATTCTCCTGGTTGGTCTCCCCCTGATTGTGGGGATCGTGTGGACCCTGGGCTTGACCCAGGTTATACTGGGACATTTGACTGTGGCGACCTTCGCCATAGGCGCTGTTCTGATTGGCTTGGGCATCGATTTCGCCATCCATATTTATAACCGTTTTCTGGAAGAGCGCCAGAGAGGGGATAATCCGTCCCTTTACAAGGCGTTGAATAACGCCTTGATTAAAACAGGCGAGGGGATCTTGCTGGGAGCTCTGACTACCGCAGCAGCGTTTTACGGCATGTATTTCACCTCTTTTCCCGGATTCAAGGAACTGGGCATTGTCGCTGGAAGCGGTATCCTTTGTTGTTTTACGTCCATTTTTCTCCTTCTTCCCATCTTGATCCGTTATGTCACCCCCAGGAAATTGCCCCGCCAGGGGAGGGAGATGATCTCCTTCGGTCTTCCGCGGCTTTATGAAGTCATTTCCAATTATCCCCGCCTTGTCATTATACTGGGGCTTGTTATAACGGTTTATTTCGCCTTTCAGGCGCGCTTTATCCGTTTCGACGATCAGTTCCGCGCTCTCAAGCAACCTTCTTCGCGTTCCTATTCTGAAACCAAGAGGCGCATCGGATCACACTTCTCCCTTCCTTCCCATCAGATCATTGCCATTGTCTCGGATTCCACCCTTCAGGGCGCCCTGGAAAAAAACGATATTCTCTACGAAAATCTTGAAAAACAAACCCGCTATCCGATTCTTTCCTGCGATTCGCTTCGCAGCATTCTGCCTTCCCGCAAAACTCAAATCCTCTCCAAGCGTATGATCCGGGAAACGATCGGCGCCCGGTTGGATAATATCGAGGAACGACTCCTCAGACAAGGGAAAAAACAGAGGCTTGCCCCCGCAGCGCTTGAATCTTTTATCAATCGACTCAAACGCCTGGTTGTTTCCGCAGAAAGGGAGGACGCCCTTATTCTTTACGAAGACCTGCGTCAACCCTTTATCATTCGCCTGGTTCAGCATTACCTGGTGAAACAGGACTTTTATGTCAAACAAAGCCATCAATATAAAGTCGTTACATCCATTTTCCCCCCTGAAGGGCAGTGGATTTCTGATGTCCCCGATAATTTTCTGAGCGACCTCAGACGGGATGTCGGGTCCGTGGAATTTACAGGGGTGGCTATTGTCGCAAGTGAAATTCAAAAGATCGTGAAACGCGACATCGCTACGGTCATTCTGATCGTAATGGGCGCCGTTTTTCTCATCCTGATTCTTTATTTCGGTTGGCTTCACAAAACTTTTTTTGCCGTTCTTCCTGTTGTCTGCGGCAGTATCTGGATGCTGGGTACGGTTCACATCCTCGGTATCGACTTGAATTTTCTCAATGTGGTTGTCATTCCCATGATTATTGGCGTGGGCGTGGATAACGGGATTCACCTGATGCAGCGTTATTATGAAAACGGCGAGAATCCGAAATCCCAGGATCTGAAAAATTCCGTGGTGATGACCGGAAGAGCCCTGGTCATGACCTCTCTGACAACGATTATTGGATTTGGCTCCCTCGCCTTCGCCGATTTTCAGGGGATTCGCGAAATGGGGCTGCTCTCCATTTTCGGGATTTCTTACACCCTTTTCGCTTCTGTTGTCTTCCTCCCGGCGCTCCTCAAAATCTGGGGGCCCCGACACCGCTTTTCCGATCTGATCGGAAGGGATGAGGATGGAGAAATTCGATAAGGAAGTCAGGATGCGCCCCTTGCTTTCTCTTTTCTGGTAAATCTCTTGACGCGGAACCTTTTTTGATATTAGGATGCGCAATTAGAATTCAATTAATGAATCAGAATCTTAATGGAGGAAGATTTAATTGGTTTCATCTATGAGCAAGTCGGGAAAAATCATCAGGGTCCTTCTTGTGATTCTCCTTCTCCTTGCGAGCGCCACCCTCTCGCTTTGCTATTTTTCACTCTGGAATGTGAATAATCATCTCTATTCCATCAATGAATATCTCAATGATCCCACCCCGGAATGGACTGTGCTTTTTACCACCATCGGGATTTCCTCCACGCTCCTCTTTACCCTCCTTGCCTGGTTTCTAACCATGGATCACCGGAGGGACAAACGCCCCCATGTCCTTTTGTATTTTTGTTTTCTGGGTTTGAGCCTCCAAGGCGCTTCCTTTGTAGCCGCCAATCTCGAAAATTATCTCACATTGCCCTTCTTGATCCCTTTATGCCTTCTGATCGCCTTGGGAGCGCCGTTTTTGATCTTTCCCGTGGAATCATTTTTCAGAAAAATATTTCTGACTCTGGGCAAGATCGCCTTGTCGTGCCATTGGCGCCGTATGGCAAGTTATTTTTTCTACAAGGCTCTATTGTTCAAATCCCAGGATCGGGAGCTGCGGGAAATCCTTGGGCAGACGCTTCATACGACGGGCAAAAGATCACAATCCAGGGATATTCTCCTCCCTCTTTATCACAGCGGCGGACTTTCCCAAAAATCCCTTCGTTTTCTGGCCGAAGGTTTTGAATCCGATGAACAGTGGGTCCGCGCCATCGAATTTTATAATGAATTACTTGTACGGGAACCGTCAAACAAAAATATCTCCGAAACCCTGATCTCACTTTATATCAAAAACGGACAACTCGAAAAGGCAATCCCCCTTCTCGAATCTCTCGTGGATTTCAACTCCCTTGGAGATATTCTCCGGCTGGAGAATCTCTACGCCAGCATACCCCGCATGGATCGGGTTCGGGAACTCCTCCTCAAGGCGGCGGATGTCGAAAAACCTCCCTGCAACGCCACCCTCATCGAATATCGCAGTCTTTTGAAAACCCATCCTGTGGATAATGACTTTCTCGAGGACCTTGCCGATCTTTGCTGGAAACTGGATAGAAAGTCCGAAGCCGCCGCATATTATGAGGAAGTTCTCCTCGTCGAACCGGAAAATAAAACCCTTCGTAGGCAACTCCTCGATTTTTATTTCGAAACCTCGCAACCCAAACTCGTGGAACGCCATATCGAATATCTCATTCGTCAGGGCGACCTTTCCCCCCTTATCCTGCAGGAATACGCCGAACTTCTCATGCAAAGGGAAGATGTGAACGGCGCACGGCAATATCTTGAAAAAGCGCGCCAACTCTACCCCGAGGAATACCAGTTCCCTTACATCCTGGCTCAGCTGGATTATAATGAAAAACAATATGACAAGGCGCGCCAGGAAATGTCCACCGCCCTGCGGCTTGTCCCACCCGAAAAAAAAGAACAAATCCAGATTCTCTACAGAAAAATCGAAGGCGCCATCCTCAATGCCCAGATCAAAATACTTCGTTCCGAAATCGATAAAAATATCCATAACGTCGAATTGCGCTTTCTCCTCATCGATCAACTCATGGCTAACGCCTACCTCGAAAGAGTCACGTATGAAATCGACACCCTTCTTTATTACCACCCCGAACTCAAAGACAAGGTCATTGAACATATCGAAGACCTTGTGAACAGACACGAACGCAATTTTCTCCTGCTCGATTACCTCGCCGATATGTACCTCAGAGAACACAACTTTGATAAATGCATGGAAATCTATGAGAAAATGTACACGCAATCCCTCGATCCCAAAGAGGTGATTCGCAGTTGCTGCGGCAAGATTTTATCCATCAATAATAATTACCTTCCCGCTCATAAAAGACTCGGCGATCTCGCGCGCGATGAAAAAGACTGGAATGTCCTTATCGAGCATTATTCCTTCTGCCTGAAGCAAAATGAAGAATCCATTTCCGACAGGCTCGAAGACCTCTTCGATGGTTTGTATGCGACAGGTTCCCTCGAAAAAGCGCATGAAATCGCCTTGAAAATGACGGAGAAAGAGCCTGAAAACGCCCTCCTCCTCACAAAACTTGGAATTCTTTATCTCGATATGTCCCGGTTTCAGGATGCGGTAAATACCCTTGAAAAGGCGCATCGGATCGAACCGGAAAACAGGGAAATCGCGAATCTTCTGGAAAAAGCCGTGATTTCCCTCAAAACTCAACAACTGGAAAATATCCTTCAACAACTTGAGGCGGAACCCGACAACTCGGAGTTTCGCGAACAGGCGGGCGATCTCCTCTGCTATTTCGAAAAATACACCGATGCCGTGATCCATTATCAACGCGCAGCCCAACTCGCGCCGGATGCGGATTTGTGCAAGGCTAAACTCGCTTTTTCCCTTGCCAGAAGAGGCATGTTGGACCTCGCGGAAGAAACGATCGATGAAATCAAACTCTCCCTCAACGATTCTCCCGATCAGAATGAAATCAAACAATATTTCTACGATACGGCAAGGCTCTTTGAAAAGGAAATGGAACCACAAAAAGCCCTGAAAATTTATAAACGGATTTTTCGCATCGACGCCGCTTTCATGGACCTTGTCGAAAGAATCGAAAAAATTGAAAATCGCGGTTTCGTGATTTCTCCCTATGGCAAGAAAATCAAAGCCGACAAGCCGCAAACTCACGGAAATCCTTGATCCCAGGAGGTATATTATGGCGCATTTCACCGTTCAGAAAGGCTCCGATATCGGCGCAACTTTTCAACTCGCCAAAAGAACCACAAAAATCGGAAGAAATCCCAAAAATGACATCGTTCTGTCCGATGACACGATTTCACGCTTTCACTGTGAAATCTTCACGAGAGAAGGGAAGTATTTTATCCGCGATCTCCAGAGCTCCCATGGAACCTTTGTCAACGATGTCCGCAATAACTTCGAAATGCAACTGGAACATAATAACCTGATCCGGCTCGGGCAGACAATCCTTCTTTTCAGCTTAAAAGACGCCGATGAGAAAGATTCTCAGGAAGAACCTGTCAAACCGGATTATGACTTGGATAAAGAAGCCCCTCACGCCGCCCTTTTGCAGGAAGGTAAAACCATCGCCTATACCGTTTCCAGCAAGGACACCACCAACATTGGCCTCACGGATAAACACTGGCAAATCCTTTCCCGCACCGCGGACGCCACCCTGTCCGTCTTTGAACTCGACATGCTGCTCTCGAGGCTGATGGATATCCTTTTCGAAGTCTTTCAACCAGACCGCGGCTCCATTCTATTGTACGAAAAAGACAGAAACGAACTCGTCCCCAGAGTCATAAGACCCAAAGATGAGGACTTTAAAATCAGCAACACGATCCTGAATCACGCCGTGGAAAAGCGAATCTCCCTCCTTCTCGGAGACGCATCGGAAGACCTCAGATTTGCTTCCGCCAGAAGCATTGTTTCACAGGCGATACGCTCCGCAATCTGCTCCCCCCTCGTGCGGCACGACCGCGTTTTGGGCGTGATCTATCTCGACGCCCTCTCTCACAAGATCACCTATCAGAAAGAAAACCTTGCCCTTTTGAACATTGTGGCTGCCCATGTCGCCATATCCATTGAAAACGCCATTCTGATCGATGAAAAAGTCAGGGCGGAACGCCTCGCAGCCATGGGCGTCGCCATCGCAGGCATTTCTCATTATGTCAAAAACATCATCACGGGGCTTGTCGGTTCCGAACGCCTGATCGACATGGGATTTCAGAACAAAGACATGGACCTCTTGAAAAACGCCTGGGGCATCCAGAAACGTTCCACTGCCAAGATCAGCAACCTTGTTCAGGATATGCTTTCCTATTCCAAAGAACGCGAACCCCTTTGGGAACTCGGAAATTTGAATATCATCCTGAGAGATATTTATGAGAATCAGAAGGAAAGAGCGCAGGAGGCGGCGGTTGACCTTCGCCTCGAACTGGATCAGAATCTTCCCGAATCTCATTTCGATCAGAAAGGCATTCATGACGCGCTCTTGAATATTGTCAACAACGCCATCGAGGCATGCTCCAGCGTCGAGAACGCCATGGTCGTGTTGAAATCTTTCCAGCCGGATGAAAAAAAGGTGGCGGTTTGGGTGATTGACAACGGTCCTGGAATCCCGGATGATATCAAGAAAAAAATATTCGAGCCCTTTTTCAGCACCAAGGGTTCCAAAGGAACCGGATTAGGCCTGGCCGTTACCCGCAAAACCGTGGAAGAACACGCCGGTTCCCTCGAACTGGATTCCGGCAAAGGAAGGGGCACGATTTTCAAAATCAGCCTCAGAATAAACCGCCCCGATCAAACCCAGGTCCCCGCAAGATAAAACTTGGCGCCAGACTCGAATGGCGCTAAGTCAAGGGAAACGTTTTAACTTAAGAACGTATTTATTGGAAAAATCGAGGCGCGGTCTCTGTCGCAGTCCGCTTTTTATGGCGGGATCGAGCCACCGCGCCGCTTTATTGCGGATTTTGCTGGGGCGGCGAGGATTCGGGCATTCTCTTCTTCTCGGGAAACATCCTCGGCGGCGACTCGAAATCGGGGTCCGGTTCGGTTATCCGTTCCTGAAATAAATCCGGATTGTCCCTTCGCAGCTCCTCGATGATCTCCGGATGCCGTTCCCGGATTTTGTTCAACGTTTCTTTCAGGTTGTTGAAATTCGCCTCTATACGATCCATTTGATTCCTTAAAAACTGGATTTGTCTTTCCATCTGGCTTATCTGTTGAAAAATCCTCACGCCTGCTCGGTCTCTTGCCCCCCCTTCTTGCTGGAAATCCCCTTTTCTCATCTCTGCAAATTTCCCGGGATGCCAAGCTGTCTTATCCGGAGCAGGCAGGGGAGCGCCCGGACCGAATCCCTGCATGGCATAAGTATGGGGACTTTTCCCGAGTATATCGAGGAGAGTTTGGAGACCTTCCAGTTCTTCCAGGTTCTTTTTCAACTGGTTGATTCTTTCCGGGGTTGTGTCCCGGTTTTTTTCCGCGCGCTCGATTTTTTTCCGGATTTCCTCTATTTCCTTTCCGATCAATCCTACAGCTTGCGTTTTATTGGATAATAAATTCTCCATGATTTCTTTTTGTTCCCGGGCGTTGCGCCGATCCTGTTCCAGGATTTTATGGAGCTCTTCCGCGGTTTTTTCCAGTTGTCTTCGCGACATGACTTTGTTAGGTCCCATCTCTTCTCTTGCATTTTTTTCTTTGAGTTCGGAAAGGCGATCGAGAAGCATGCCCTGTTCATTCTGCAAACGAAGTCTTGCCTCGGTTATTTCTTTCAAACTTCTTACCCAATCACGGATCTGTTTAACCTCAGGGGGGTATTTCTCTGTTTCGATTTTTTGAGAATGGGGGAGTTTCTCCATCTTTTCAGGTTCGGGGCTTTCCTGGCAGAATCCCCGGAATGTCGCCAGGATACCAAGCAGAATAGCGCCTATTGGTACGAGATAAAACCTTTTACTGTACCTTTTAGTTCTTTCAAACCGAAAAATCTTTCTTTTATTCATTTTTATATCCTTCATTTTGCTTGAGATAAGAAGTTTCTCTCATTTCGGGCATTTTCCCTTACTACATACAGGGCAAAATCTATGCCGGAATCTATCTCCTTCGCAAGATTTTTTTAAAACCGTTAAAAGATATTTCTTTATTTATTCCGAACACTATTTTATGTAAACTTATGATTATGATTAAATCTTTCTGTACAGGTTCGAAAATACGGCGTTTCAACAAATGAAAAACCATCGCTACAATTCCATATTACTGGTTTTATACGTTATCACTCTTGCCCTGATATTGACAACAGGCATGATCGGAATCGATTTCGGCGATCACTGGGATGAATCCCGCATGCTTCATTCCGTTTCGGAAACCTTTAAAACCGGAATTTTACTGCCCCAATGGTACAGCTATCCCTCCTTGTCCTATTACCTCGTTTTACAGGGAACTCTCCCGCAAATCGTCAGCGACTTCCTTCATAATAGACCCCTGTCGCTCGATTTCCAGCAACTTCATTTCACATCCCGAAGGAATTTCCTGATCTTCACTTACCTTTCTCTTATATGGACATTCCTGCTGATTTACGCCTGGCGAAAAAGCATCCTGGAGGCGGCGCTGGGTTCGCTTATTCTGGGGGGATCGTGGGAACTGGCTTATCATGCCCGCTGGATCGCGCCGGATGGAATTTTGCTCCAATCGGTCATACTGGCAATGTTTCTTTCCCGCCTTTCCATTCAATCTCCGAAATACAACAGGGCGCTTCTGATTGCGTCCGCTGTTGCGGGCGGATTGAGCTTCGGCTCGAAATACCCGGGCGGCGCAGTCCTTGTTCCGGTTTTATGCGGCTGTTATATTATTAACGGCAAAAATGAAGAATCCCGGGGAAACCGGCGCCTGTATAACTACATTTTAACAGGCGCGGTATTTTTGGTTGTCTTTATCATGACGACTCCCGGCATCCTGATCGAACCGCGGCATGTCATAAGGGATATAGTTGATGAAATGCGGCATTACCAGGCGGGACATTTCGGACATTCCGCGTATTCCATGGCGCAGCATGGTTATTTGATCCTCCAATACATGATCTTTGTTTCTCTTTCCCGCAATACGATGATTTCCCTTATCCTCTTCATTTTTGCATGCATGGGATGTTATTTTATGATCCGCCGTGATAACCGGCTTTCTGTTTTATGGTTTCTCTCCTTCCCAGCGTTTTATTTCCTTTATTTCACGACCTCGAAAATGATGGTAGTACGCAACCTGCTGTGTCTATTTCCCTTCCTTGCCATATTGGCTGCGAGGGGAATCACGTTTAGCGTTGAAAAATTGCCCGGAAACCTGTTGAAAAAAACGCTCGCCGCGCTTGTCGTCTTCATCCTGATGTTCAATATGGGATGGCTCGTTTTTTCCGCACTGGGAATAAAAAACCGGAACGCCATCGATTATGCAGACGATACCCGATCATATCTGAAATCCCATCCCAACAAAATGTTCTTGTTATCCCGAGGTATCTATGACCTTTTTACTGATGAAAATATCAATCCCGCCGGTTTTTCCAATGTAACTGATGACATCCCCAAAGCCAACGCCATAATCTTTTTCTCTTCCGAAATCTCCCCCCCTTCCTGGATCGCCAATAGAAAAAACGCCTACCGCATTGTTTCAGGAACATACGAAGTAAACTGGGATTACTATCCCTTGTGGGTGGGAGACAAGAAGGTTCTTGCCGTTAAGATGGAAACCGGTAAAGTATTGGGTTTGTTGCCCGAATGATACATTGTTTTGGGATTACGCCCTTCAAACGCCGTTCATTTCCGGATTCTTCCATAATCGGGAAGCGACCTTTTGATCGCCAATTCCCCTTTTTCCGAAAAAATTTTCAAAGCCTCGCGAATCTGAAAGGGGAGACCTCCATTGGGGGGACATACCCACCCCCCCGCCTCCAGGTAGTAAAAGTCGCCCCTTATCTCAACCACGATTCCAACATGCCCCTCGGGTAGTAAAACAATGTCGCCCGCTTGAAGTTTCTCCAGATTCGCGTCATCAGGGTATGAATCCTTTGGAACGCGGAAAATCTCGCGCCCCAGATTTCTCATGTCTATGGTGTCCACGCGATAGTTGTTGCTCGCGCCATCGCGTCCTCCCTTATCTTCAATCCCGCGCTTTCTGGCATAAGCCTCGAATCCCTTTGAACAGAAAACAGCCGATTCATCTTCCGGATTCAAAAGGCCCATATACGCTGCGGTTTCATAAGGCATGGCGGCAAAACCGGAGCAGTCGAAACCGTATTTGTATTCATAACGCGGTCCCTTTTCCTGTGGATCGTCCAGATCGAAGAGATCGCCCCCCCAGGAAAAATACTCCTTTCCGAAATACGTAAAATAAATCTCATGGCAGAACAGGGCAATCGTATTGATCATTTCAACCGGATGCATCTGCGCCAGTTCCTCCTTGTAAGGTTCCAACGCCGGTTTCATCACCTTTTCCAGAAATTTCCGGTTCTCCGTTACATAACCTGTGTATGTTTTGCCGTTGTACTTGGCGATGGTTTTCTTTTCACCTATGACGTTTTCGTTGAATTCTTTTCGCAGTTCATCCGTGGGCGCTGGTATGGGAATCCTCCGTTGGAAGGAGTTGTAATCGATCGTGAAAACCTTCTCCTTTTTAACGGTAGTACAGGAAAGGGCGAGAATGAGAAGGCACGTAAAGGAAACGGTATGAAGCATGGAAATCTTCTTCATGAGGAACTCCTTTAAAGTTATATGGTAATATTCGAAATCATGTTCTAGGCGCCGTTCTCTGATGGAAATCCCATAATTCCTGGTAATAATTTTCCAGGTATGCCACATATTTATCCGGAGAAAATTCGACCAGGCGTTTCCTGGCTTCCTGCGCAAGGCGCTGCGCCCGTTCGGGTTGTTCAAGCGCCGATAGAACGGCGTTTGCCAGAGACTCCGGCGATTCCGGTGGAACGAGAAGACCGGTTTTTCCATCGAGCGCCACCTCCGGCACCCCTCCCGTCGCTGTCGCCACTACAGGCAGATCGAAATGCATGGCTTCCAGAAGCACGTTTCCGAATCCTTCCTCGCGCGAGCTCAGTACAAATACATTGAACGCATCGTAGAAATCTTCGATCCTGCTCCGCTCTCCCGCAAAGAACAACTTCCCATTCAGGTTTAATTGTAACGCCAGCGCCTCGAGATTTTTTCGTTCTTTTCCCTTGCCTACAACAAGGAAACGAGCGGAAGGGCGTCTTTTCAAAATATGCGCCGCCGCCCGGATGAATATATCGACTCCCTTTACAGGAACCAGCCTCGCCACCGCGCCCACAACTGGCGCATCCATTGGTATGCCGAATTCTTCGCGGACCAGCCCGCCATTCCCCGTTCCCTCGTTGCTGAATCTCACTGGATTATGCAGCGTTCGGATTTTGTCCGCGCACTTCAGACGCGTCTTTTGCAGAAACGCGTCCTTTACGCTTTGGGAGACTGTGATCACGCCATCGCGAAAGCGATTTACGATCCGTTCCATGAAAATTCGATTCCAACTATTCCATTCATGCGTTGCGTGGATATGGCTGATGATCACCGGCGCTCCCGCAAGATGCGCCGCCAGCGCCCCGCTGATATTGCTCGCATACATGTGCGTGTGAACGATATCCGCCTTCTGACGTATCAAAAATCGGGAAAGCCTCCATAGATGAATGGGATTAAGTCTCGATGACACTTTGCAAAGGTGAACCGGAACGCCCTGTTCTTCCAGTTTCGCAGCAACAGGTCCCTTGCGATTGAGGCAGCATACGCTGATATGGAATCGCTCCCTGTCGAATTTCGGCAATGTCAAGAGGAGCGTATTCTCCACGCCGCCAATCGGCAGGTATGAGATAATGCGAAAAACATTGAGAGGACGCTGGCTCATGAGTTTCCCGCGCCTCGCAATCGATTCATTTTCGCCTGCGCGCGTCTGTAATCCTTGATGTACAGGGAAGACAAAAATCTTAACAGCCCTTTTTCGTGATGCACGGGAATGCGCTTCAGGCAATACGCTTCATCAGGATTGTGAATCTTTCCCCGAATTGTGGAAAACGCGGCGCGGTATCCCGCCTTGCGCGCCAGGTTTTCAATCCGAATATTGAAATTGCCGAAGGGATAGCAGAAATAAGACACCGGTTTTTGCGTGATGGATTCGAGAACTCTCTTTGATTCGATGAGCTCCCGCATGGCTTCTTCATCGGAAAGCTGCGTCATCCGCCGATGCGTCATGCCATGAGATTGAACGTCAAAGCCCATCCGGATCAATTCACGAATCTGCTCCTCATTGACAATATAATTTCCCGTTTCGCCGCCGGATAAGGTTTTCCACTTTCCGATCATGCCCGCAATGACAAATATCGTGGCGGTCATATCGTATTTTCTCAGAACAGGTAGGGCGGAAGTATAATTATCCCGCCACCCATCATCAAACGTGATCACAATCGATCTCGTTTTCGGCGTTATTTTCGTGTCGAAACATTCCATGAATTGATCGAGATGAAGGCTTTTGTATCCGAGCCATTTGAGAACCCGAATCTGTCTTTCGAAACGGCGCGGCTCGAGGAAAGTGGATTTACTTTTACTTTCAATCCCCTCCGGAGGTTCTTTTATCGAATGATAATATATGATCGGCAGTTTGAGCATGTCGAGTCGTCACTTAAACCGGAATGATGGCGCGAATCTCGAGCCGTTCCATGACTTGTTCGAGCGAAACGCCACTCTGAGACGCAGAAGGCGCGACAAAAATCCGCCATCGTATAATAAATCCGACCTTTTTACGTTCAAAGACTTTACAAGGAATCATTATGAAGGAAAATAAGGAACACTGGGGCGCTATGTCAAGACAATCCCCAATAAACAATAATCAATCAACCATAAACAATCATCTTATTCACGAATCTCTTGACAATAATTTCAGGTTTATGTAATAACCAGATCAATTATTTTGACCGAAATCATCAGGAAAGGGGGGATTTTTTCATATGTCGCTGGGCATAGAAAGTCTGGAAGCGCACGGAATTTCCCGCCGCGTCATTTCACTCTGGAAACGGGATGGCGTCAACGCGCTTCTTCCACTCCAGGAAGAGGCGGTTGCGCGAACTGGGGTTCTGCAGAATAAGAGCCTGATCGTGTTTGCTCCGACTTCCTCCGGAAAAACCTTCATCGCGGAGATTGCCGCGCTCAAGCATCTGGAATCCAGCCGCGCGGTTATTTACCTTGTTCCCACAAAAGCCCTTGCCGAGGAAAAATTCCGTCGGTTCAACCGCCTCTATGGCCCCCTCGGTTACCGCATCCTTGCGGCGACCAGGGAACGCCCCGAAACCGATGCCCCCGTTCTCCTCGGTCGTTTCGATCTCCTCGTTGCGGTCTATGAAAAAATGAAATCTTATCTCGTTCAAAAGCCCTCCCTCTTGAGCCGCGCAGGACTTGTCATCGCGGATGAAATCCAGATGCTCGGTGAAGCCGAAAGGGGAGGCGTGGCGGATATTCTCATTACCAAGATTGTCCAGTCTCCCTATAAAACCCAGTTCCTCGGACTTTCCGCCGTTCTGGGAGACGCGCTCCGCATCGCTCGGTGGCTCGATTGCGATTTTCTCAAGGAATCCCGCCGCCCGATCGAACTCCGCGAAGGCGTCTTCAACGCCTCCGATGGAAAATTTTATTATCGCTCCTTCAATACAAAAGAAGAAGGCGTGGAAACGCTCGCTCCTGAAGCGTTGAACCTTCATGAGGAGCAGGAAGATTTTTACGAACGCGCTGTATTGGAACTCGCCAGAATTCTTGCGAAAATCAGGGATGAACAGGTCATGATCTTCGTTCCTACAAGGGGACTTTCCAGGATTTGGGCGGAAAAACTCGCAAATTCCCTCGAACTCGAACCGGTTCAATCCGCAATCGAGGTTTTGGAAAAATACGAGGAAACGCGCGGCCGCGATGTCCTTCTATCCTGCTTTCGCAGCGGCGTCGCCTTTCATAACGCCGATTTATCCTGGAGCCTCCGCCGCTTGATCGAAGATCATTACATGAACGGAAACCTCAAGGTTCTGATTTGCACCTCCACGCTCGGAGAAGGCGTCAACCTTACGGGAAAAAACGTGATTCAGATTCCGGAAATGGTAAGGGAAGATGAATGGACAGGCGAATATCATTTTGTCCCCCTCTCCCGCTCCCGCTTCAGAAACCAGGGAGGAAGAGCCGGACGCCTCGGATTGGAAACCGGTTTCGGGCGCTCGATCCTGCTCGCTTCCGGAGAGGAACAAACGCAGCGCTTGAGGCGGGAATACCTCTATGGCGAACTGGAACCCCTCAAACCTCCCCTGAACA